>NZ_JAVLBO010000012.1:0-46391 GCF_031581085.1 Pontimonas sp. | reverse complement strand
TTCGACGATGCTACCCAGCACCGTGGTGGTGACTGAGAGGGTAGTGGTCTCGGGCGATGCGCTAGGCGCCGTTTCTGTCTCGGTGTTTTCGTTGGCGACTGGGCCTTGTTCTGCGGTGCACCCTGCGAGGGTGAGTGCCGATACTGCGGCCAGAGCAATAAGGGTTGATGTTTTCATAACCGTGACGATACACGATATTGAGAATCATTGTCAATAAGACTAGTCGAGGAGGAGAGCAGGCTCCTCCATCACACTCGCCACATCGGCGACGAACCGGCTCGCCACATCGCCATCCACGACGCGGTGGTCAAAACTCGCCGCCACGGTGGTGACCATTCGCGGCAACACCTCGCCATCGACCACCCACGGTTTGGGCTTGATCGTGCCCAGGGCGACAATCGAGACTTCTCCGGGATTCAAAATCGGCGTGCCCGTGTCGACACCAAACGAGCCCAAATTGGTGATGGTGATGGTGCCCTGTGCCATGTCCTCCGGTGTGGTCTTGCCCTCGCGTGCTTTCGTCGTGAGCGCCTCCAAGGCCACGGCGAGCTCGCGCAGGCTCAGCGTGTGGGCATCCTTCACGTTGGGGACAATCAATCCCCGCGGTGTCGCCGCCGCGACACCCATGTTCACAAAGTGGTGGACAATAATTTCCTCTTCAGTCCAGGTGCTGTTGACCGAAGGGTTTCGCTGCACCGCCCAAATCATCGCCTTCACCATGATCAGCAGCGGTGAAATCCGAATACCGGCGAACTCCGCCGAAGCCTTCAAGCGCTTCACAAACTCCATCGTGCGGGTGGCGTCCACATCAACAAACACCGACACGTGGGGCGCGCTGAACATGCTGGTGACCATCGCATTGGCAATCGCCTTACGCACCCCCTTCACCGGGATGCGCTCCTCGCGCTCACTGGGCCAGCCGGGGGTGTCCAAGTTTCTGAACACTTTGGCCTGGTCGGCGTGACGGGTGACATCCTCTCGAAGAATCTCGCCACCGACACCGCTCGGGCTGACATCGGCGAGATTTACCTCGAGTTCCTTCGCGAGCTTCCGCACCGGCGGTTTTGCGAGGACCGGAACACTGTCCTGGATGGGAGCCCGCACGTCCCGCTCTGCGGATCCCGCCTCAGCGAGGGACTCCCCCGAGACGTAACGGCGGGTGCGAGTGGGTTTCTCATCAGAGGCGGCCCCATAGCCCACAAGGTTTTTGGGCTCAGCGGAGCCCTCGTCGCCGCCGAGCGTCGACTCCACATCGCTCACCGCTTCGCTGACCTCGGCAACCACCGGATCGGGCGTCGGTTCATCGGGCGACGCGTCGCGGATTTTCAGGATTGTCGCCCCCACGGCGACCGTGGCGCCCTCCTCGGCGAGTACCTCTTCGACCGTTCCCTCAAAGGGTGAGGGCAACTCGACCAAACTTTTCGCCGTCTCAATCTCACAGACGACCTGGTTCAGGCTCACCTGGTCACCGGGGGCCACCTTCCAGGACACAATTTCTGCCTCGGTGAGACCCTCTCCCACATCGGGTAGTGGATAAGAAACCAGTGCCATGTCACACCTCCATCGATTTAGTAGGCCATCGCCCGGTCAACGGCGTCGAGCAGTCGGTCGACACTGGGCAGGTAGACCGACTCGAGTTGAGCCGGCGGGAAAGGCGCATCAAAACCCGACACCCTAATCACGGGTGCCTCCAACGAATAGAACGCACGCTCGGTCACCGTGGCGGCAATTTCACTGCCCACACTCACCGAACCGGGGGCCTCTTGAGCGACCACCACACGGCCGGTCGACTGGGCGGAGCGCACCAGCACGTCCCAGTCGATGGGCGAGAGGCTTCGAAGATCAATGACTTCCACGCTGGTGCCCTCGCCCTCGGCCACCTCAGCAACCTGCATCAGCGTGGTCACCATTGCGCCGTGGCCGACAAGGGTCACATCCGATCCCGGTCTCACGACCACCGCGTCGTGTAATGCCACCCCCGGATCATCCGTGTTGACCTCACCCTTGTGCCAGTAGCGACTCTTCGGCTCCAAGAAAATGACCGGATCGGGCTGGCTCGCGACTTCTTGAATCATCCAATAGGCATCGTGTGGTGTTGCGGGGCTCACCACTCGAAGCCCCGGGGTGTGCGCAAAATAGGCTTCCGGGCTTTCCTGGTGGTGCTCGACCGCACCGATATGACCGCCGTAGGGAATACGAATAATCACCGGCATGGAGAGGGTCCCCTCGTAGCGCGCGGTGAGCTTCGCCAACTGGGATGTGATTTGGTCGAAACCCGGGTAGACAAAACCGTCGAACTGGATTTCACAAATCGGCACGTAACCGCGCATGGCTAAGCCAATCGCGGTGCCGACAATCCCCGATTCGGCCAGCGGAGTGTCAAACACGCGCTGGGGCCCAAACTCACCCAGGAGACCCTCGGTGATGCGAAACACCCCACCCAGTTGGCCCACCTCTTCACCGAGGACCAACACCGAGTCGTCGGTGCTCATCGCCCGACGCAGCCCTTCGTTGAGCGCCTTGGCCATCGTCAGGTTCACTAGCTGTCGCCCTTCTGCACAAACGACCCCTCGAACTCTTCCAACCAGGCCGCCTGGGCTTCGAGGGGTTTGTGCTCGGCCGAATAGACGTGGGCAAAAATGTTGCCGCGCGGCGGTGGCTCCAGCGCCAACACCTCTTTTCGCAGGTCGCTCACCTCATCAGCCGCCTGTTGATCCACCTCGGTGAAGAACGAACCGGGGGTGCCCCTGCTCTCCAAGTAGGCGCGGAAGCGGGCAATCGGGTCGCGCTCTGTCCAAAACGCCAACTCGTCATCATCTCGATACTTCGTCGGATCATCACTGGTGGTGTGCGCACCGATGCGGTAGGTGAGGGCTTCAATGAACTGGGGTCCACCGCCAGAGCGGGCGTCATCCAGCATCTGCTGGGACACGGCGTAGCTGATCAGCACATCGTTTCCATCGATTTGCTTACTGGGCATGCCATAACCCGCCGCGCGCTGATAGAGCGGCGAGCGCGACTGCACGCGGACCGGCGTCGAAATGGCCCAGTGATTATTTTGCAAAAAGAACACCACGGGTGCCTGGTAGCTCTGGGCGAACACCATCGCTTCGTGGGTATCACCCTGACTAGTGGCCCCGTCGCCAAAATAGACCATGGTCGCCTCATCGCGGCTGGCGTCACCCGTGGCGACCTGTCCATCGAGTGAGATACCCATCGCGTACCCGGTGGCGTGCAGGGTGTGCGAACCGATCACCAGGGTGTAGAGCCGGAAATTGTTGTGCGTTTCGGGGTCCCAGCCCCCGTGGGTGAGACCTCGAAGCATTCGAATAATCTGCAGCATCGACACCCCGCGCAGTCGCGCGACCGAATGTTCCCGGTAGGCGGGAAAAATGCTGTCTTGAGGTTTGCTCGCCAGCGCCGAGCCCACCTGACACGCTTCTTGACCGATAGCGGGCACCCAGAGCGCCATTTGGCCTTGGCGTTGTAGCGTTCCGGCTTCGTAATCCAGGGCCCGGGTAATCGCCATCGTCGAATACATCAGCTGGAGCGTCTGGTCATCCAGAGCGTCAATGACCGGCCAGTAGCGATCGTGGGCCTCACCGTGCACCACGCTGCCGTCGGGCGCAAGCAGTGAAAGGGTGTCCTTCGAGAGAGGCATGCGCCCAGCCTAACCGGGGGCTGCGGGCTCACTCTCGTAGATGGGACACAATCGAAGGGTTTTTTCTCCATCGCTTGCCCACACAAGCCACAACCTTTTGGTCAATAGCCGTCGGACGGGCATAGTGGAGGCATGTTGAGATTCGTGTTGCGCTCGCTGGTCACCGCCCTCGCGCTGGGAGTCGCCGTCTGGGCGGTACCCGGTCTGAACATGACCGCCTACGCAGATTCCGAGACAGAAATTTTCATCGGTGCCCCCAGTGTGGAACTGGCGCTCACCTACCTGCTCGTGGCAATGGTTTTTGGCATCATCAACGCGATCGTGGGAAACACCATTCGTATCGTCGCCTTCCCCCTTTACGTGCTCACTCTGGGTCTAATCGCCCTGCTGGTCAACGGCCTGATGCTCCTCATCGTCCACCAATTCTCCGAGTGGATTGGTTTCGGCCTCTCGGTGGAGGGCCTGTGGACGGGTGTGCTGGGTGCACTCGTCTTGAGCATCACCAGTTGGATTATTGGGCTGTTTTTCCGCCCGCTACTTCGCCGCCGCTGAGGTCTTGGCTGGCATCAAACCAGCGAGCCTGGCCGCGAAGCGGCCCGGGCAACCCATCTGCCCACCCCGAGAGCAGATCGGCGTCGGACTGGTCGATCTGCGTCGCGGTCTGAAAATAGCGATCGCGCGAATGGGCGCCGGGGATGTCCCCGGTCGTCGCACCGCTATCCGCCTCGACCACGGTGTGCCCGCCGGGCAGTGTTTTCCCGGCCAAGTCGACCACCACGTCGTCTCGGTGCTCGATTCGAAGTGCGGGGTACTCACCGCCAGCTGGCTGTGAACCGACCGGTGCGCCGACAGTGACCAGGCCGCGGGTGTCGTAGCGGCCCGACTCGGCCAGTGTGGCCGCCACGGCTCCGCCTTGAGAGTGGCCGACGAAGACCACCCGGTCGCCTCGCTGAACACCGGCGGAGCGCATGGCGCGCTCGGTCACCATGGTCGACGCGGCGGGAGCACCGGCCACCAGTGCCAGATTGGATCGCATATCGAACGGGTCGGTCTTCTCGTCGAGACTCCACGTCCTGGTCCCCGCGACAAAGACTTCGGTGTGGAACTCTCCCTCAGCGGTGGCGTATCTCTCGACTCGAACCGGGTTCGACCCCTCGGGGATTCGGGCAATACGCTCCGCTACACCCTGTGAGATTCCGACTCCTTCACGGCGGTCAACCTCCCAGGTGGACACAGCCGGATGGTAGGGCTCATCCAGTCGTCGAAGTGCTTCAGCCGCGTCGTCGAAGCTGGCATCGGGGGAGCCACCCCGCACACCCTGTTGGCCAAGAGCCGACCAGACCAGTGCGCGGGTCCAGTGATCGCGGGTGGAATCCCACAACCTGGTGCGCCAGCGCTCCTGTTCGGCGACCTGCTGGGTGTAGGCCACGAGCGATCGGCACAACCACGACACGTCATCGGCCACACCCGCGAGCCTGGCCACCGCCTCCCGGTAGCCCTCCGGCAGGTACGGCCCGGTCGGATGGTTCACCGTGCGCCAGGCGTCAGCCAGCAGTGCACCAATCGAGTCGAGTTCTTGGCCAAGCACCAGTATTTCTTCGGTCGCGACAGACTGTCCCCCCGGTGCGGTGACGACCAGGGTCGTCACCAGTGGCCTCCCGCCAGACCTTCCTCCTCCTGCCTTCGCCGCAGACTCTGCAGGTCGCGATCGCAGCGATAGGCCAGTTCCCCAAATTCTCGCTCGAGACCGACCAGTTCGGCCAGGACATACTCCTGTTGCGACTGCGCCAGCGAGTGTGAAGAGCCTCGCCACTGCGGCGTCTCGGGCAGACCGCGAGCGCTGGCTACTGCCCGCTGGAGCTGTGTGCACACCAGCTGCACCCGATCGAGCACGCGCTCGATGTCTCCTTCGTCCACCGCGACCCCCAGCGTGACGTCATCCTGCGCTCCCTATCCGAGCGTCAGGTCACCTCGGGCCACCCTCTCCCAGAGCGCGACCGGTCGGGCCGTGGTGACACACTCTGGGAGGAAGTGTTCAGGCGTGTCGCCGGTGGACAGGTCGCTAGTTGTCCTGGCTCGCCTCAGAGTCACCGCGTGCCAGGGGGATGCGGACGAGAAACTGAGTCTCACCGGGTGTTGAGGACACATCGACAGACCCACCGCAGGCGTCGGTGATGGTCTTCACAATCGCGAGGCCCAAACCGGTGCTCCCCGTTTTTCGCGAGCGGCCGTAGTCGCCTCGTCGAAAACGCTCGAAGAGTTGACCGACCATATCGGGACTAATCCCCGGGCCATCATCGACGACGGCGACGCTCGCGTGGTCGTCATCGACGCCGACCGACACTTTCACGGTGGTGCCCTCCGGGGTGTGAACCCGGGCGTTTTGAACCAGGTTGGTGAGGACTTGGAAGAGTTGGTTTTTATTGGCAAAGACCAGTACCGGTTGGTCGGGTGACTCCACTTCCCAGTGATGTCCGGGCGCCCGCGCGATCGCATCGCTCACGACGTCGCCGGCAACCAGAGTGAGGTCAACCGTTTCCTTCGGAAACGAGGCGCCTTCGTCCAAGCGCGCCAAGAGCAACAGGTCCTCCACGAGACCGGTCATCCGAATCGACTCGGATTCAATGCGCTCCAGTGACCCACTCACCGTCTCCGGCAGGTCTTTGCCGTGTCGGAGGGTGATTTCGGAATAGCCGCGAATGGAAGCGAGCGGTGTGCGCAACTCGTGACTGGCATCGGAGACGAACTGGCGAAGCGCTTTTTCCGAATGCTCCCGCGCCTTGAGGGCATTGTCGACGTGGTCCAGCATCTGGTTGATCGCCACACCCAGTTGACCGATTTCTCGATCCGGTCGGGCCAGGTCCGAGGGAACCCGCTGGCTGAGGTCGACGTGCCCGTGGTCAAGCGGCTGCCCGGCGACCGCGAGTGCCGTCTGTCGCATTCGATCCAGTGGCCTCAGACCCACTCGCAGCGCCCAAATTCCCAGTAGCGCGGCGATGCCGATCACGATGGCGGTGATGACGAAAATGGCGCCCTGGAGTTGGGCGATGGTGTGTCGAATGTTGGTCATCTGCAAGCCCACGACCAGGTCGGTATCACCGGTGCTATCGACGGCGATGAGCCTGGTCTCGCGAACGGCCCCGCCCAGGAAATAGGTTGAGGGCTCTACGGGGCTGAACTCTTGGCCCACGAGTTGTCGAAGCGCCAACGGTTCGATCGCGCGCAACACACCCTCAGAATCAATCACGGCCCCTTGGGCCTCATCGGGGCCCACCACCGCGATGACCGTTCCCACGGTGAAACCGGGTCGCTCCAACCGCGAGCGCGGACCCGGAAACAAGCCAGAATCCTGTTCCAAAGAGGCCGCCACGCGGTTGGCGGTCGCGATGAGTTCTCGGTCGAGGTCGGTGAGCAGCTGCCGAACAACCATCGCGGTGCTCGCAAAGCCGATCAGGATTCCGGCCAGCAAAATCAGCGAAAGACCGCCGAAGACTAAGCGTCGGCGGAAGTCTTTGGGCGCACCGCTACGGTGTGTACCCGCCTTCCGGGGGCGTGTGGGGCTCACGAATCGGCGGCTTTAATCATGTAGCCCACACCGCGCACGGTGTGAATGAGTGGTGGGCCCAGGGTGTCGATTTTTTTGCGCAGGTAGGAGATGTAAATCTCGACGATGCTCGGTTTCCCGCCAAAGTCATAGCTCCAGACCCGATCGAGAATGTGGGCTTTGGAGAGCACCCTGCGGGGGTTGTTCATCAAGTACCGCAACAGTTCAAATTCGGTGGAGGTCAACTCGATGGGGGTATCGCCCCGATACACCTCGTAGCTGTCTTCGTTGAGGCTCAAATCTCCCACTCGCACGATGTGGGCCTCGTCGGTGGTGTCCCCGCCCACCCGACGCATGATGCCGCGAAGCCGGGCGACGAGCTCTTCGAGGCTGAAGGGCTTGGTGACGTAATCGTCACCGCCGAGGGTGAGGCCTTGGACGCGGTCGTCGACCGCGTCCTTTGCGGTGAGAAATAACACCGGCAGGCTCGAATCGATTTCTCGCAGCTGTTTCATGAGCGATAGCCCGTCACCGTCGGGCAACATGATGTCGAGAACCGCAATGTCGTGCGGGGTGTCTTTTTGGCGCTGCAGTGCCTCGTGTGCGCTGTAGGCGACGGAGGCGACCCAGCCTTCGTGGCGCAGTGCCATTGCGACCAAATCGGCCAGTGGCTCTTCATCGTCGACGACGAGTACTCGAATGGTCGATGGGTTCTCTGCGGACTCGGAGTGTTCTTGCGGTGTCATGGACCCCAGTTCACTCCCTCTATCTGTATAAAGCCTATGAATTTCCTAAGACATGTGGGTGAGAATGGCTCCCCGGATGGGCTGAGAGATAGGCCAGAATGGAAGGACAGTCTCAATTTCTGGGGGTTTTACGGTGACGCATTCTCTGATTTCGCCCCTCTCGCCCCTCGATGGCCGCTACGCCCCCCTCGTGGCCGACCTCGCCGAAGTCTTCAGCGAACACGCGCTCAACCGCACCCGACTCGAAGTCGAAATCGAATGGTTCATCGCCCTCACCGAACACGGTGTGGCGGGGACGCAGGCCCTGGATGCCAGCACCCAGAGCGCCCTGCGCGCCCTGGTCGAGAGCTTCGACCAGACCGAGGCCGCCGCGCTGAAAGCCATCGAAGACACCACCCAACACGACGTCAAAGCGGTCGAGTATTACCTCAGGGGGAAACTGGCACAGCTGGGGCTTAGCCACTACCAAGAGCTCACCCACTTCGCCGCCACCAGCGAAGACATCAACAACCTCTCCTACGCACTGATGGTCAAGCGCAGTGTGCACACCGTGTGGCTACCCGCCGCGAAAGCCGTACAGGGCGAACTGGCCCGGCTGGCCCGGCTGTGGCGAAGCGTTCCCGTACTGGCCAAAACCCACGGCCAGCCGGCGACGCCGAGCACGTTCGGCAAAGAAATCGCCGTCTTCGCTCACCGCCTTGGCGGACAAATCGCTCGGGTGGAATCCTGTGACTACCCGGGTAAATACAACGGCGCCACCGGAACCTACTCCGCCCACCAGGTCGCGTGGCCAGACGCCAATTGGCCGGGCATTTCCCAAAAGTTTGTCGAAGGGTTGGGCCTTCGGTGGAACCCACTGACCACCCAAATTGAACCCCACGACGGCCAGGTCCAGCTTTTTCAGGCACTCCAACAGGCCGGTCGCGTCGCCCACAATCTGTGCACCGACATCTGGAGCTACATTTCGATGGGTTACCTGCGACAAACCCCGGTCGCCGGAACGACCGGTTCGTCCACCATGCCCCACAAAATAAATCCGATCCGGTTTGAAAACGCGGAGGCCAACCTGGAAGTCGCCAGCGGGCTCTTCGACACTCTCGCCAGCACACTGTCGACCTCGAGGCTGCAGCGCGACCTCACCGACTCGAGCATGCAGCGCACCATCGGGATGGCACTCGGTCACCAACTGGTGGCCTGGAAGAACATCCTGCGCGGCCTCGGAGAAATCGACATCGACGCCGACGCGATGGATGCCGACCTGGAGGCAAACCAGGAAGTCCTCGCCGAAGCGATCCAAACGGTCATCCGCGCCGAAATCGTACTCGGCAACTCTCGCATCGATGACCCCTACGACGTGGTGAAGGGGCTCACCCGCGGAGTGCGTGTCACGCCGGAGGCTTTTCACACCTTCATCGAAGGGTTAGACATCAGCGACGGGGCGAAAGCCCGGCTCCTCGCGCTTACACCACAGCGCTATGTCGGCCTCGCCGATTCCCTGGTGGACTACCTCGAGGGTTAGTCGTTACCCGAATCGGGCTTGTCTTTTTCCCCTTCCGGGGTGCTGTTGGGAGTCATCGCCAACAGCAGCATGGAAATCGTCATCACCACGGCGACAAAAGTGATCCCGGAGGCAATAAACGCGGTGACCACATCCCTGGTCACCATCAACACCGTCAAGCCGGCAAAGAGCGCCAACACTCCCGCAATGGCCACAAACTCCATCGGAGCCATCATCCGCCTGGCATTTTTAGCCGTCACTGGTCATCCTCCCCTGCCCCATTCTGGCCTGTTACTCCAGGGCGTGCGCTGAGTGCGGCGATTACCAGAAACACGGTCACCATCGCCGCCCAGACTCCCGCCAAGCCCAGCAGCCAATACACCTCGGGCGGAACGATCAAGACCAGTAGCCCGAAAAACAACGTTCCCACCCCGAGGCTGATCCAATCGCTTCGAATCGACAGGGTGCGATCTTGGCGAAAGCCTTGCACGACACTCGCTCCGCCAGAGACAACCGACCACACCACAATCGACCAGGTCAACAGCGCAATCGAACCGGAGGGCACAAACCAGAGGGTGAAAGCCCCAATCAGCACCGCCGTCAGGCTGTGGCCGACCCACCAGCTCCACCAGCCAGATGGTCGACCCGAGGCGATCAGCACACTGGTGTGGGCGGTGCCCACAATGACCAAAAAACCGCCCCACACGGCAAGGCCCACTTCGGGGTCTTCGATGCGGTTGAAAATACTGAGCACCGCCAAGACCGCCGCCGTCGCGGCGCTCGCCACATTCAGCCGGATGGACACCCGCACCGGGTCGGCAGGCGTGCTCATGAGGACTCGGTTTTCGCCATCGATAACACCGAAGCAAACATGGCTTTTTGGCCGCGGCGTGCTTTTTGCACAAAAGCTTTCGCCTTCTTCGCGTCGTCTTCGGACCACTCCGGGGGGTGGGCGAGGACAGCGCGGACATCGGCCGGGCGGACAATCCGGTGGGCCAGTCCCGCGTCTTCCAACATGCCTTCGACTTTGTGACTATTGGACGTCAGCGCCAAAAAGGGGGTCCCCGTCAACAGGCACAGACACACCCCGTGGAAGCGTCCGGTCACCACCAATTCGGACGACTCCAGAGCGGCCATAAAGCCCTCCAGCGGCACCATCTCGAGGTGGCCTTTCATTCTGCGAATCGCGTTTTTGGTTTTTCCCCGAATCAGCAGAGTCCGCTTCATGATCTGGCGCAGGCGAAGTCGAAGCGTCAGGGGGAAGGTCTTATCAAAGGGCGCCGGCAGCCGCTCAAAGTCGTAGTCGGAATAGTCGCCGCGGTGGCCCCCGGGTGGAGTCATCGTCACGTAGCGCGAGCCGGCATCTTCTCGAAAAAGCCGATAGAGCAAATCGGTGGCTGGCATCCCGACCGCGTCGGTATAGACCCGACCGGAGCGCTGTGGTGCCGGCTTCGCTGCCCGGTAATTCCAGCCGAGGGTCAAGTCGGGAACGGTTTTCGCCTTCAGGCCCGCTGCGGCGAACTGCTTTTCACTGCGCGATTCCCGGACAAAGCGCAGCAGAAAATCTTCTGCCTGACGCGCCATGTCGGCACTGTTGTCCTGCCAGACAGAGTTAATCAAAAACACCGGGATACCCCGTGCGGCGCAATACGGCGCGACGGCGACCAGCGTTTGGGCCCTCTGGGCGGAGTGGTGCAGGGTTCCCTCACCGTTGACGATGACCGCGGCAGCCTGATCGATCAGCTTCTGGTGAACCCGCCAGGTCGAATACACCGACACCGTTTTCACCTCAAAGCCTGCGGCCGCGACCTCGTCGACGATGCGCTTCATCACCACTTTGCAGCCGTAATGGGCGATCGCGGCGGTGTCGTTGAGCACCACGATGGTGCCTCGATTCTGCGCCACGACGTGTCCTCTCTCGGTGGGCGTTGATGGGGCCGGCCCGGCCACCACGCTACTGTCTCAGGGCGCCTCGGGTGAGGCGTGAAAATGTTCCGGCGCGATGCGACCCAGGATGTAGTGCTCTTCGGCCTGCGGGTCGTGCGCGACGACCCGGTTTCGCCCGTGGGCGATATCGGGTGTGCGAAAGAAGTCAAAACCGTAGAGGTCCAGGTGCTCGGGCGAGGCGATAGTCCTGGTCAACAGGTCGACCGCCATGGCTCCGGTCGAGGGGCGGTGGCCCAGTGTCTCGATGAGTGCGTCCTGCCACGACGGCGGATAGGACAGAAAAAACTTCGACATATCGAGGCGAAAAATACGTCGCCCTTTGTGTGACATCAACACCACACCCGCGCGGGCAGCCCTTCTGGCCCGCCACAAAAAGGACACCTTGGCCCGATTGGTGCCCCCGGTGAGCGTCAAGAGCACATAGTCGGTGCGAAGCCCCGTATTTTCTGGCGTGAGGGCGGCAAACGCGCCCTGGTTGATGCGCAACACAATGTCGTGGGAGTCGATGGCTGGCCCAAAATCGGACCGGAGCAGACTTTCGGCGCTTCCCACCAACGCCACGGTGTGGCCGTGCCAGGGAAACTGTTCCGGCTTAGGCATGATCGGATTCCTCGGGGACCTGAAAGACCCGACCGGGCGCCACGGCCGATCGGACGAATTCTTCTTCCGCCACCGGATCGTGCGGGGCTGCTTTGATGATCCCGGTGTAGGTGGTGGGCGAGCCCCAGAAATCGAAACCGTAGACACTGATTTGCGACACATCGGCGACGGTTCGCCGCAGTAAGTCCACGGCCATCGCCCCGGTGGAAGGCCTCGCCCCCAGCTGGTCGTGAAGCTCTTGGTGCCACTGACTCGGATAGACCGGGATGAGGTGTTTTAAGTCAATGCCCAAAAACGTTCTGGCCCTCGGTGTCATCGCCACCACAGTTTTTGCCCGAAGCCTCCCCCTGCTATACATCCACGCTTTATCCCAGGCATAACCAGAAAGCGACATGAGTAACGCGTCGGTGCGCACGCCCGTCGAGTCGGGCCGCAGAGGAATAAACGCCCCCTGATTGATGCGAATGACGCAGTCGGCCTGGTCGATTTGTGTGCCAAACGCTCCCCGCCAGACGCTGGAGGCATTGCCCACCAGGGAAATGGTCTGGTGGACCCACGGAAACGCCTTCACCACGGTGCCTACCCTTCCGGCCAGGCGCCATCGACGATGAGGTCAGAGAGCTCCCGAACCGCTCCGCGCCCGCCATGGGCGATCGTCACGTAGTGCGCCGCGCGTTTCACGGCCGCGACCGCATCGCCGGGAGCCACCGCGAGACCCACGGCCTGCAGGCACTCCATGTCCGGGAGGTCATCGCCCATGTACGACACGGCCGACCAGTCCAGCCCGCGTGTCTCCACTTCGGAGCGCAACACGTCAATTTTCTGTGAGACACCCACGTGCACGGGGTCGATTCCCAGCCGGCGTAGTCGCTGCACCCCCGCAGTGGTTGCGGACGACGAAATCACCACCACATCGCGCCCCGATTGCACCAGGCGCACCACACCCAAGCCGTCTTTGATGTCGAAGACGCGGCGGTGATCGTCCGCGCTGTCAATCGAGACGGTGCCATCGCTGAGTACCCCGTCGATATCGAGCACCACCAGGCGGACCGCCTGGAAGGAGGCGATACCGGGGGCACTCACCGCGCCAGTTCCCAAATAGCTTTGAGTTTCGCCAAGACTGCTTCCAACTCACCGGTGGGGATCATGTTGGGGCCGTCGCTTAGGGCATTGTCCGGGTCGGGGTGGGTTTCTAAAAACAACCCATCGACGCCGACGGCAACCGCACCTCGAGCGAGCGGCGGGGCCAGCCAGCGAGCACCACCGGAGCTGCCGTCCATTGCACCGGGCTGCTGGATGCTGTGTGTCACGTCGTAGACGACGGGGGCAAATTCCCGCATGATCGGAAACGAGCGCATATCGACAATCAGGTCGTGATAGCCAAACGTCACACCCCGTTCGGTGAGAAAGACATTGGGGTTACCCGACTGTTGGACTTTCTGGACGGCAAAGCGCATATCCCGGGCGGCCATGAACTGGCCGCGCTTAATGTTCACCGCTCGCCCGGATTTTCCGGCGGCGATCAGCAGGTCCGTTTGGCGACACAAGAACGCGGGAATTTGGACGACGTCGGCGACTTCCGCGACGCGTGGCATCTGAGTGCTTTCGTGGACATCGGTGATCACCGGCATCTCGAACTCGTCTTTCACCCGCTGGAGGATGCGCAGTCCTTCGTCCATACCCGCCGAGCGGTACGAGCTGAGCGACGTGCGGTTGGCTTTGTCGTAGGAGGCTTTGAACACGACGTCGATGTCGAGTCGCTCACCCATCGCCTTCACGTCCCGGGCCACCTGAAGGGTCAGGTCTTCGGTTTCGATCGCACAGGGGCCCGCAAAAATGACCAGCCGGTCACCGCCCAGCTGGATGTTCTCGGTAATCGAAATGGACGGAGCTTTGCTGGGCATCATGCGGGCATCTCTCTGTGTAGTTGGTGGATCGTGACCACACCGCGCACCACGTCGTCACTGACGACCGGCAGGGCAGAAATGGCCCCCGGCTGGTGTCCTTCCATGACAGCCAGAGCATGGGTGAGTAGTGCCTCGGGTCCGATGGTGGCCGGTTTACTCGTCATCACTTCAGCAACCGTCACACCGGAGAGGTCACTGACTTCCGTCAGTGCACGACGCAGGTCACCGTCGCTCACCACCCCGACGAGGTGGTCGGAGGTGTCACGCACCACAGCCAGACCCGTGGGGTGCTTACTCATTTCGATCGCGAGGTCGCGCACACTCTGCTGCGGGCTCAGCACAGGAATATCGGCCTCGCCGGCCATGATGTCGGCCACGGTGCGATTGAGCCTCGCCCCCAGTGCCCCGTTCGGGTGGAACTGGGCGAAGTCGGCGCTAGTGAACCCGCGTGCCTCCATCAAACACACCGCGAGCGCGTCACCCAGTGCGAGGGCGAGCGTGGTCGACGAGGTCGGAACAAACCCTTCGGGGTCTGCTTCTCGCTGAATCGACCCGTCGATAAAGACATCCAACTTCGAGGCGAGGGGGCTATGGCGATCACCCAGAATGCCAATCAGGGCGATGTTTCGCCGTGTCGCGAAATCGACCAACTGCGCCAAGTCTGCGCCCGAGCCGCTCTTGGAGAGCAGAATGATTGCCCCGGCGCGATCCACCGAACCCAGGTCACCGTGAAACATTTCTGAGGTGAGGTAGTAGTGACTGCGGGTGCCGACACTGCTCAGTGTGGCCGCGAGCTTGTGGGCAATGTGGCCCGATTTTCCGGCCCCCGTGAGAATCACGTCGGCGGGTTCTCGATCCAAAATCAACCGCGCGGCCGCGGCGACCTGCTCGGCCGAGCGGTCGGCGGCTAACTCCAGCGCAGCGCTTTCGGTGTGCAAGACATCTTTGGCTCGGGCCACCAGGGGGTCATTACTCATCGAAGCCATCTTTCAACATGCGCTCGAGGTCTTCGGGAACATCGACGGCGCGGGGGCGATAGTCGGTCACAAAAGTCGCAATCGGGATGTCGTTTTCCAGAAAACGCAGCTGTTCGAGCTTTTCGCGCTTTTCCAGTTCACTTTCGCCAAAGGACGCGAAGGCTTCAACCGCATCGGGGCTATACACATAGAGTCCGATGTGGCCCCACAGTTCTGCATCCTGCTCAGCACCGTCGCGGTCGTGGGGGATGACCGCTCGAGAAAAGTACAGCGCCCGGCCAGAATGCGAACGAGCGACTTTGACAATGTGCGGGGTCTGGCCATCCTCGTGAGTCATGCGAAAAATCGGGGTACACACCGCGAGTCCGCGATCGAAGAAGGCACTAATCGATTCGCTCACCAGCGCGGAAGAAATAAAGGGGTCGTCGGCTTGGACGTTCACGAGCGCCGACGCGTCGAGGCGTGAGGCCAACTCCGCGACTCGCTCCGTTCCGCAGCGCGCCTGGTCAGACGACATCCGTACGTCGGCGCCAAACCCCTTCGCGACCTCAGCCACTTCGTCAGAATCGGTGCTGACGTGAACACACTCCGCCCCGACCGCGTCTCGTGATCTTTCCCAGACCCGCTGAATCATGGGTTTTCCGCCCACATCGGCGAGAACTTTGCGCGGAAAACGCGTCGAGGCCAGCCGTGCTGGAATAATGACGTGGGGCTCTGGCACCCGTCCAATCTAGCGCGAGCCCCCCAAGGAGGACGACATGCGGTTGCCTCGTCCACTCCGGCGCCTACTCGATCCGCACACGGCTCTGGTGACAGGGTTCAAATCATCACTTCGCGCCGGTGACGCTGACGCGATTTCCGCGTTGGTTTCTGGACACGGCCGCCGGGTGGGGTTGCCCGCTACTGAACGCGATGCTCTCTCGGCGCTGCTGCGGGGACGACTAGACGATTCGGTCTCTCACGAACAAGCGAGCGCGGGTTTTCAGCAACTGGCCGAGCGCCTGAGCTCGCGCAGGCTGTCTGTAAAGACCTGGATCACCCTGGAAAATCTCGCCCGAACGGTCGGTTGCTTTGTCGCCTCGGCGGCCTTTGGACACCAGGCGTTCGAGACGATCGCCGCCAGGGGGACACCGAACCAGCGATTCCTCGCGGCGATTCACCAAAGAGACCTGGGCGCGGCCAGTCGTCTGTGGCACGAGGCCACCAAAGGTGTGCCCTCCGAGCCCTTCTGGGCTGACGGAGGCCACTATCTGTGGCTGTGGAGTGGTGCTGCTGCCGGTCTGGCCCAGTTTGAGGAGACATCCGCCTTTTCCCGCGTGGTGTCGGGCCATCCGGTCGTGATTGCGGGCCCCGCCCCCACGTCGTTGACCACGAAGGATCTGAGTGCCGAGTCGCTGACCGCTCGGGTGATCATGCAGGACGTGCTGAGCTGGGATGGCGATACCGACCCGTTGGCCGGTGCCTGTGAATTGGCGTATGCGAGCCGGGAAACGAAAAATTGGATTAACGAAACAGAGGCCTGGCCATCTTTGGGCGGATTTCAGGCGGTCAGTTTCCGACTGGATCAATCCACCGCGCCACTGCCTGCCCACGATTCCACGGTGCTTCGGGCGGCAAAGGACCCACGCCGGCTGATGTTGGGCGGGTCCTCACCGAACATGATTCCCCTGATGGTGTGGGACGTATTGACCGTGCGGGATGTGTCGCTAACCCTGGGCGGGACGACCTTTTTTGCCTCCCAAACTGCCTACACCCAGGGCAACCGGCGGTTTAAGCACACACTCGCCAAAGGTACCGACGAGACGGGGAGCACCGGTGAACTCTTTGAGCGCTGTCCCACCTTCGCCAGACACAACGTGAGTGAAAACCTGACTCTGGTTGCAAACCTCCTAGAGGGTGGCGCCCTCGTCGCCGACGAGGACACGACCCGAGTGGCCTCAATGCCGGTGGATGAGTACCTCGGTGAGTTAGACGAGCTTTACGGAAAAGATCGGGCGTAGCGGTGTACACACTGGCGGGAATTTCCACGGGCTTGCGGCTGCGGGCCGCGCGCGTGTTACTCAATGGCCTGAAGGCATCGATCGAGGCGGGAGAGCGAGACGGCGCCGCACACGCACTCCAGCGTGGCCAGAGCGTACTGGGGGGACGCGCGAGCGCGAGGGCAGTGGCCGACATTGTGACCGGGCGAATGGACCAACGCCTCTCCCACGAGCAGGCAAGCGACGCGTTTAATGAGGTGTTCCAGCGGCTTCGGCACTCGAGCCTGCCCCCGACCGGTTGGTTTGTCCTCGAAAACCTTTCTCGCGCCGTGGGGTGTTTTGTCGCCTCCCAGGCTTTTGGTGAGCACGCGCGAGCCCTCATTGTTGCCAGTCGGCCACAAAACGACCGACAGCGCACCGAATTATTTCTTGCCCACCTGCACTCTCGAGACATCGACTCGGCTATCCAGACCTGGCACACCCGGGTTCCGGCCTCCCACACGGCGGAGTTCTGGACAGACGCCGGCCACTTGCTGTGGTTACTGACCGCTGGCGAGCACGGAATGGCCGATCTGATCGACAAGGGCTCGTGGTCTCAGGCGCTTCGAGGACAACAGGTCGTGGCGATGGGCCCGGCACCCTCTAGCCTGACCACCTCCGGGCTCGACGACGCCCTCGTCGCCCGGGTGATTGCTCCGGGGATGACGACGTGGCCGAGTACCGACCAGCTCGGTGGTCGATGTGATCTCGCCTACGCCAACAGCGACACCACGAAGTGGTTTATCGCCCACGAGGGTGGCCAGAGCTTGGCGGATTTTTCTTTCGTCTCGTTTCGTACCTCGTCGTGGAAAGCGATGGCTCTTACCAACGCGCGAACCGCGCGACACCACAAGGCACTCATGCCGATGCCCTTTGATAAGACAAATATGGTCCCGCTGATCGCCTGGGATGTCCTACACGTTCCCGATGTCCAGTTACGGGTTGCGGGGACGACGTTTTTTGCCTCCCGCACCGCCTACACATCGCACGATGTGCGACTCAAGGAAGACCGGGGCGGTCACACCGACCAACGCGGCAGTACCGGTATCCCCTTCGAGCGCTGCCTGTCGTTTTCGAGCCATAACCTCAGCGCCCACCACACCCTGATGTCCTTATTGGCCGAGGCGGGTGCCCTGAGCTTTGACCCCGAAGGCAGTGCTGTGGTGGGGCTGTCGATGACGGAGTATCTGCGCGAGATCGACACGCTGTATGGCGTCGGGGCGGTGTAAGCCAGCGCGGTGTAGACCAGCGCGGTTTAGACCTTGGGCATATCGGCAAAGCGCGAATAGTGGCCCTGGAATCCCACCGTGATCGTGCCCGTCGGGCCATTGCGATGTTTCGCCACAATCAAATCGGCTTCTCCCGCTCGGGGGTTTTCTTGCTCGTAGGCGCTATCGCGGTGGAGCAACACGACCACATCGGCATCCTGCTCCAGTGATCCCGACTCTCGAAGATCGGAGAGCTGCGGTTTCTTATCGGCTCGGGCTTCGGGACCACGGTTTAGCTGCGAGAGGGCAATGACCGGGACTTCGAGCTCTTTCGCGAGGAGTTTCAACGCACGAGAAAACTCGCTCACTTCCTGTTGGCGCGATTCGACTTTTTTCCCCGCACTCATCAACTGCAGGTAGTCGATGACGACGAGTTTGAGCCCGGCTCGCTGTTTGAGTCGGCGACACTTTGCCCGAATTTCGACCAGGCTCATGTTGGGGCTGTCGTCGATGAACAGTGGTGCCTGGTCGATTCGGCCACGCGTCTGCGCAATGGTCGTCCAGTCGCGCTGTTCGATCATTCCCTTGCGCATTTTCTGCAACGGAACCGCGGCCTCAGCCGCGAGGAGCCTCATCGCGATTTCCGAGCGGCTCATTTCCAGGGAGAACACGATGGCGGGCAGGTTGTTCTTGATTGCCGCTGACCGGGCGAAATCGAGCGCCAGCGTCGATTTACCCAGGGCGGGACGAGCGGCTACCAGGACCAACTGGCCTCGGTGAAAACCGTTCGTGAGCTGGTCCAGTTCGGCAAAGCCCGAAGGAACACCCATCATCTCGCCGCTCGAACCCCGAGCGGCTTCGATTTCGTCGACCGCTTCGCCCACGGCGTCGGTCAGTGGCACATAGTCTTCCGTCTCGACGCCGCCGGCGACCTGGTAGATCTCGGTTTGGGCCACATTGACCAGCTCGGTGACTTCCCCCTCGCTGGCGTAGCCCATATTGGCGATGCGAGTCCCGGCGTCAACCAGGCGGCGAAGCACCGCCTTGTCCGCCACGATCTGGGCGTAGTGCCCGGCACTCGCCGCGGTGGGGACCATCGAGACCACACTGTGCAGGTAGTCCACTCCACCAGCGCGTTGGAGCAGCGCGGTCTTGGTGAGCTCCTCGGTGACGGTAATCACGTCGGTGGGCTCACCGTGGGAGTAGAGCGAGAGCACGGCATCGAAGATGATTTCGTGTTTGGGGTGGTAGAAGTCTTTACCCCGGAGGACTTCAATGACGTCGGCTACGGCGTCCTTGCTGAGCAGCATGCCCCCGAGGGTGCTCTGTTCGGCGAGGAGGTCGTGCGGTGGGGTGCGTTCACCTGAGCGTTGGTACTCCTCGGGAAGATCCGAGACGAGACCGAGCTGAGGTATCGACATGGACATCCCTTCCACACACAATTAAGGCCCAATAAGGCAGTTCTAGCAGCCACCACAGACATTGCCGGAGCGCAATGACCTCGTGTCGTCTTTCCGGGCTGTGACGTCGTGAGCTCTCACCATAAACAGCTGCCGGAGGATGCTCAACCACCCCTGTGGATAACTATGTGGAATATGCGGGAGCAACTCCGATAGTGATGTGTATAACCTGGGGACAAATAGTCCTTCATCCGACCAATTGAGGAGCAAAAACACCTATTTAGCGCGTTTAGAAATTAACACGTCCATCGACGAAAACCTGTATAAACACGTGGTTGAGGGTTATTAAGCCCGACGGGGTTCTGTGGAAAAAGGTGAAACATTTCCCGCTCCCGACACGCCGACGCCGAGCGCCCGAACAGGGCACTCGGCGTCAGAAATGGGCGCGAAAAACTACTTCTCTGCGACCACCGACAGGGTGAGAGCGGCCACTACTCCGTCAGCGAGCGACACGGTCGCCTTGTGTTCTCCCACGTTCTTAATGGCGTGGGGAATGTCGATCGTGCGGTGATCGATCGCGCCGAGGCCCTGTGCCGCCACGGCCTTCTCGATGTCCGCCCTGGTCACGGAACCAAACAGCTTGCCCTCTTTGCCGGACTTCGCCGCGACGTGAATCGGGCCTGCCTCCAACTTGTCCCGCAAGTTGGCGGCCTCTTCCTGGCTCGCCATGGCTTTGGCCTCGCGAGACTGGCGGATTTGGTCGACCTGCTTCTGGCCGCCCTTCGTCCACGCCATCGCGTAGCCCTCGGGGAGCAAATAGTTTCGGGCGTAGCCCTCGCGCACATCGACCACGTCGCCCGCGCGTCCGAGGCCGGAGACCTCGTGGGTCAAAATTACCTTCGCCATTGTCTAGGCCCTCCCTGCACCCGCGTAGGGCAACAGGGCCATCTCGCGGGCGTTTTTAATCGCCTTCGCGAGCAGGCGCTGCTCCTGCACCGAGACTCCGGTAATGCGGCGAGCGCGAATCTTGCCGCGCTCTGAAATAAACCGCTTCAAGGTTTGGACATCTTTGTAGTCGATGACGCCGACCGTAATGGCCTTCACAGGAGCCTGGGGCTTGCCGCCCTTCGGTCCGCGAGGCTTGCGGCGGTCACCGCTTGCTTTTCCTGCCATGTTCGTGTGTTCCTTATTCTCTCAAGTGGGTAAAGACGGGGTGGGTGCCTAAAACGGCACGTCGTCGCTTGCGGGGGCGCTCACTCCCGGCGTCGCCCAAGGGTCTTGGGTTTGGCCGCCGGCGGCGGGAGACGCCCACTGATCATCAGCTGCTACCTGGCGGTTTTGCCCACCAGATGACTGCTTCGTGACCGCTGCGGTGGCGTAGCGCAAGCTGGGGCCGATTTCGTCGACCTCCATCTCAATGGTGGTGCGCTTTTCGCCCTCTTTGGTCTCAAACGAGCGCTGGCGTAACCGGCCGGTGGCGACCACTCTGGCCCCCTTGGTGAGCGAGTTGGAGACGTGTTCGGCGAAGTCACGCCAGACGCTTGCGCGCATGAACAGGGCTTCACCGTCTTTCCACTCGCCGCTTTGACGGTCGTAGGTTCTGGGTGTCGAGGCGATGGTGAAGTTCGCCACCGCGATCCCGTTTTGGGTGTAGCGCAGTTCGGGGTCGGCCGTGAGGTTGCCCACGACAGTGATGGGGGTTTCTCCTGCCATCGTCCTAGCTCGCTTTGCTCTCTGCGGGGGCCGAATCTTGACCCACGCGGAACGACACGTCTTCGGCGCGCAACACTTTTGTGCGCATGACCGCTTCGCTCAAACGCAGCTGCCGGTCAAGCTCGGCAGTCGCTGCTGGCTGGGCGGTGAAGTTCACCACGGCGTAAATGCCTTCGGTTTTCTTCTGAATTTCGTAGGCGAGACGACGCTTGCCCCAAATATCGACCGAATCGATTGTGCCGCCATCATCGCTAATGACTTTGAGGAACTGTGTGAGGCTTGGCTCAACGGTCCGCTCTTCTACCTCGGGATCCATGATCACCATGAGTTCATATTTATGCACGTGTACCCGACCTCCTTCGGACTGGAACGGTTACAGGATTTCTGCAACAGGAGGGTTAGTGCTGTGGTCCAGGCTGGACCAACGCTTTAGCCTAGTCAGTGAGACCTGGCCGGGGCAAACTTCTACTGCTCTGCCCACCACTTCTCGAGTTGCTCCCGTGCGGCGTCTTCACCCAATGGGCCGTGGTCGATGCGCAGCTCCAAGAGAAACCGATAGGCCTGGCCCACCGCCCGCGAGGGGCCAATCCCCAAAATCTCCATAATTTGTTCGCCGTTGAGGTCGGGACGCATCGCTTGGAGTTCTTCTTTTTTCGAGAGCTGATCGATGCGCTCTTCAAGGTCGTCGTAGGCAAAGGCCAACCGGTCGGCCTTTTGCTGATTTCTCGTGGTCACATCGGCGCGGGTGAGGATGTGTAATCTTTGGAGCTCGTCGCCCGCGTCACGGACATATCTCCTCACCGCCGAATCGGACCAGCCCTGATCGGCGTAGCCAAAAAATCGCAGGTGCAACTCGATGAGTGAACTGACGCTATCGACCGTGTTGTTGTCAAAGCGCAACGCCTTCAACCGCTTCTTGGCCATTTTCGCTCCCACGACATCGTGGTGGTGGAAAGTGACCACACCGCCGGGTTCAAACTTTTTCGTCACCGGTTTACCAATATCGTGCAGCAGCGCGGCAATGCGCAGGGTCACATCGACGGGTTGGTCGGGGAAACGCTGAGCCTCTAAATCAATGGCTTGCTCGAGCACCGTCAAACTGTGCTGGTACACGTCCTTGTGGCGACGATGCTCGTCGCGCTCTTCCCGAAGCAGCGCCAATTCGGGCAGCACCAGGTGGGCCAGTCCGGAGTCGACAAAGGCTTCCACGCCCTCACGCGGGTGCGCGGTCGAGAGTAACTTCACCAACTCATCGCGGACCCGCTCAGCAGAAATACCCTCAATGCGAGGGGCCATCTCGGAAAGAGCCCGGGCGGTCTCCGCCTCGAGGGTTGCCCCCAATTGGGCGACAAATCGACAGGCGCGAAGCATCCGCAGTGGGTCGTCGGCAAACGAGACCTCGGGCGGGCTCGGGGTGCGAAGCACCCCATCCATCAGATCGGTCAAACCGCCGTAGGGATCAACCAGGACGAGGCCTGGCACTCGCACGGCCATCGCATTGACGGTGAAATCTCGGCGGATGAGGTCCTCATCCAACGAATCACCAAACTCGACGGTCGGTTTCCGACTCGCGCCGTCGTAACTATCCGCTCGGTAGGTCGTGATTTCGACGGTGGTCTCGCCGCACTGGGCCGCAATGGTGCCAAATTCCCGACCGACATCCCAGACCGCATCAGCAATGGGCCGCACAAGCTGTTCGATCTGCTCCGGGCGAGCAGAAGTGGCGAAGTCGAGATCGTTCACCGCTTTGCCTAAGAAGGCGTCGCGCACCGGTCCGCCCACGAGGGAGAGTTCGACACCCGCGGCATCAAACGCCGACGCCAGGTCGCTCACGGGCGATCGACCAACCAAAGTGGCCAGAGTGTCGAGGGCCTGGGCAACACGAGTCATGGTCTTCAGAGTCTAGACTCGGAGAGTGCCAGCCGAATGGACTCCACAGCGCGATAAATGAGAATCTCTAGGCCACCCCGCAAGACCAGGTGGGCCCGTGGCCGAGTCCTCCTGGTCGCCATCCTGCTTGGCGCACTGGCCACGCCCGGGACAACCGGCATTGCTCAGGCCGCCGCACCGCCCAGTAGCGACGATGGCACCGTCGACCTCTTTGTCCAAGACGGCTCGGTGGTCGAACCCGGCCAAGTGGTCACCGTCCGAGTGACCCTGCGGGCCGCTGAAGCACAACCCATTCCGGAGCGGGCCATCCGGTTATCGATTACCGAGGAGCCTTTAGCCACTGAAGTGGCCATGCGGCGTTTTATTGCCCGCGAGGCAGACCCGACGCTCACCCCCATCGACGCGGTCGCCTCGCCGCAGGTCTTACAGCTTGAAACCGGTGACGTGCGAATCCAGTTCACCGTCCCGGGGGATCCGGAGGCCGAAGACGTCGACCCGCAACTCTTTGGACTCCAAGCAGACCTCATCGATGACGTGAGCGAACCCGGCGCAGAGGCGAGCCTCTCGCAGCGTCAGCTTCTCACCGTGGTTCCCGAGGATGCCGAAGTGGCGACCACACCGGTTGCTCCGATTGTCACCCTGTCGGTTCCACCCGCTGGGGGTCAAGCGTTGAGCGTTGGTGAGCTCGAGGCGTACACCGCACCGGGCGGTGCGCTGGACGTGGTCGCCGGTGTTTTGGGTCGACATCCCGCCACCATTGCCGTCGATAGTCGAATCACCCTCTCGATTCAGGCCCTCGGTGACGCTGCACCAGAGAGCGCCCAAAAGTGGTCCGAGAATCTCTCCGGGATTGGTTTTTCTCAGTTCGCGCTGCCGTGGGCGGATAGCGACCCCCTGGCGACCCAAGCAATCGACACCCTGCTGTACGCACGACTGGGTCAGTATCCCTGGATACACAGCGACGAAATCACCGAATCCGAGCTTGACGCGCTCGGCCAACGCTCCGCACAGGCCGTCTTGGTGCCCAGTTCGGTTGTTGACAGTGATCGCACCGTCGTCCAATTTGGCTCCACTCGGATGGTGCGAGTCGACGAGGAACTCTCCAACGCCCTCCGCGAAGCCACGGTTGCCGCCAGCGAAGTGGAAGCCGAAGCCGCACTCCAGAGGGTCCAAGGACTGGTCGCAAAAAGAGCGTTTAGCCAAACCGACGAAGCCCTCGTCGTCGACACGGGACGCCTCCCGGTCACCGCCATTTCACTGCGTCTCGAATCGGTGTTAGAGCGGCTGAAAAACGTCGAATTTGTCGACATTGTCGGCGTGCCCCTCGAAGAAGAGCCCAGCGAACTGGCGTTAGCCATTAACGAATCGTCTCCTCCGGGACAATGGACGAACTTCATCACCGAGGTGCGCGAACTGTGGCAATCCGACGTGCGCTACGCCACCATCGCTTCTGACCCCGAGGCGCTGGTGGTCCAGAGGTGGAATCGCTATCTCGCACTGTTTTCTTCCGCCTGGCGGGATAACCCCCAGGGTCGAGATGCCGAATGGCAGCGCGCCCAGGAAGACTCCGCCGCCTTTCAAGATTCAGTGTTCGTCGAACAGGGAAGCGCGATCACCGTGCTCGCCGATCGAACCGAACTGCCCGTCACGATCCGAAACGACCTATCGTCCGCGGTGACCGTTCAGCTCACCGTGAGCCCGAGCCGGGGAATCTTGCGAGTCGAGCAGCCCACCGTCAGCGTGGTCGTCCCCGCAGAATCCTTTCGGCGAATCAGCGTCCCCGTGCGATCGCTGGCGAATGGGACCGTGCCGGTGGAGCTCTCCCTCTCGAACAGCCTCGGGCTCCCGCTGGGGGAAACGGTGAGCCTCCCGGTGACCATCCGCGCAGGCTGGGAAAACGTGATCACCATCGTCCTCGCGATCGTCATCGGCCTGGTCTTTGCCATCGGTATCTACCGTGCCGTGCAACGCCGCCTCCGAGGAGAAGAGCCAGAGCGTGGCTAACCCGGCGACCACTGGCGGTGATCATCTCGGGCGTGCCGGGGCCCTGCTCGCGTCGGGCACAATCGTGTCGCGCATTTTGGGTTTCGCCTCCGCCATTTTGTTGGCCCGCACGCTGGGAACGGTGGGCTCTGGTGCGGACACTTTTGCCTTGGCCAATCAACTCCCCAACAACATCTACGCACTCATCGCCGGCGGTGTCCTCACCGCTGTGCTGGTTCCCCACATCGTGCGCGCGGGAGCCCACTCGGATGGTGGCGCCGGCTACATCAACAAAATTGTCACCCTCGGCTTTGTGGTGTTTCTCCTCCTCGCCGCACTCGCCACACTCTTAGCCCCCCTGCTGGTCGCCCTCTACGCCCAGGAGGCCGGGGGCAGCGGGCGAGGCTTCAGTCCGGATGACATGGCCCTCGCGATTGCACTGGCCTACTGGTCGCTGCCGCAGGTGCTTTTTTATGCCCTCTACAGCTTGCTCGGTGAAGTGTTAAACGCGAGGAAAGTGTTCGGACCCTTCACCTGGGCCCCGGTACTCAACAACATCGTGTTCATCGCGGGTCTGGTCATCTTCAACACTCTTTTTGGCGAGCGCGACGTCACCGTCGCCCTCGAATGGACGAACGGCATGGTGGCGCTACTAGCCGGCGGTGCCACGGCAGGAATTGCCGCTCAGGCGTTCATTCTCCTGGTGTTTTGGCGGCGTGCGGGCCTTCACTATCGACCCGATTTTCACTGGCGCGGGGTGGGCCTGGCCAAAACGGGGCGAGCCGCCGGCTGGCTGTTTGGCATGATTTTGTTGACCCAAATCGCCGGTGTGGTGCAGGCCAACGTCGCCACGTTGGCCACCAGTGAGGGACAGCCGGGCCTCGCCGTGCTGCGTTTTTCGTGGCTGCTGTTCATGGTGCCCCACTCGGTCATTGCCGTGTCTCTCGCGACGGCGTATTTCACCCGGATGGCCACCCACGCGAGGGACGGTGAGACCGACAAAGTGGTCGTGGATGTGACGAGGTCGATTCGACAGATCGGCGCGATGATGATCCTCGCCTCAGCGGGACTGTTGGTGCTCTCGCTGCCCTTCGCCACACTCTTTGGGGGTACGCCAGAAAACGTGGAGGCCATGGGTCTTGTCATTTCGGCCTATGCGATTGGCCTCGCCACCTTTAGTGTCGTGTTTGTCATCCAGCGGGTGTTCTACTCACTCGATGACACCAGAACTCCTTTTGTGTTCCAGTTGGTGCACACGGCGGTCTTTATCTTCCTCGCGCTCTCCGCCTCGACGTTTGCCAGCGACCAACTCGCCGCCGGCCTCGCCGTGTCGGCCTCACTGGCGTCCTTCGCTCAACTCGCGGTGGCACTGCTGCTGTTGCGCCGCGCGCTGCCGGGGCTGAAATTGGCGCCCGTGATGTGGCGACTGGGCAGTTTCGCCCTCGCCACAGTGCCGGCGATCATCGTGGGGGTGTTGATCCTCGTCGCCGCGGGAGGGCTGGATCCGGAGGGTTTCGCCCGCCGCTCGGTGGTCGGGGCCGGGGCGGTCATTGCGGGGATCGCGGCGGTGATGACCGCCCTGTATGTGGGGCTGTTGCTGATTCTCAGAAGCGAGGACATGCGCGACATCGTCGGCGGGACACGCCGTCTTATTCAACGGGTGTTCACCGGTCGGGAATAGTCCGCTCCTAGACTTCGTTAGCGCAAATAACGCACTGACAGAATTTAATGAGAGGTAACCACCCCATGCATGACGTCGTCATTATCGGATCCGGCCCCGCTGGCTACACGGCAGCGATCTATGCGGCCCGAGCGAATCTGAACCCCGTGGTGGTCGCATCCTCCGTGGAATTTGGCGGAGACCTCATGAACACCACCGAGGTCGATAATTACCCCGGTTTTCCCGACGGCATCATGGGTCCCGACCTGATGATGAAAATGCAGGCTCAGGCTGAGCGTTTTGGCAGCACCATTATCTTTGACGATGTCGCGGATCTCGATTTGGAGGGCGCGGTCAAGAAAATTACTCTCGGTAACGGCGATGTCCTCGAGACAAAATCGGTCATTTACGCGACCGGTTCGGCCTATCGCAAACTGGGCCTCACCGAAGAAGAGCGACTCAGTGGCCACGGCCTCTCCTGGTGCGCGACCTGCGATGGCGCCTTCTTCCGGGAGAAAACCGTCGCCGTGGTGGGTGGCGGTGACTCCGCGATGGAGGAGGCGACTTTTCTCACCCGATTCGCCGCGAAGGTCTACATCATTCACCGCTCGGATAAGTTGCGCGCGTCAGCGGCGATGCAAGAGCGGGCAGAGAACGACCCGAAGATTGAGTTCCTCTTCCACCAGCAAGTCGCCCACATTTACGGCGACGACCAGGTGACGGGCGTGGGCTTAGTTCACACCGAAACGGGCGAAGAGACCACCGTGGATCTCGATGGCCTCTTCGTGGCGATCGGCTCGGACCCGCGAACCCACATCGTTCACGACAAGCTCACGCTGACCGATGCGGGAACCATTTGGGTCGATGGTCGCACCTCGCGTACCTCAGTAGACGGGGTCTTCGCTGCCGGCGACGTAATCGATCCGACGTATCGCCAGGCGGTCACCGCGGCGGGGTCGGGCACGGTCGCCGCTCTCGACGCCCAGCACTACTTGGAAGCGCTGGCGGCCTAGCCGATACATTTTTCACCAACACCGATTGAAGGAGATACACATGTCAGCACGCGATGTCACCGACGAGAGTTTTGCCACCGACGTCCTCGGTAGCGACAAGCCGATCATGGTCGACTTTTGGGCCGAATGGTGTGGACCCTGCCGCGCAGTGTCACCCATCCTGGACCAAATTGCGACCGAGCACGCCGAGAAAATCGACGTGGTGAAGCTCAACGTGGACCACAACCCCGAAACGGCCATGAAATACCAGGTCACGTCGATTCCGACGATGAAGGTGTTCAAAGCCGGCGAAGTGGTGAAGACCGTAATCGGTGCGAAGCCAAAGCCCGCTCTCGAGTCCGATTTGCAGGAATTTCTCGCCTAACCAGGAAAGCTCCTGGATTCTGCTCTACCCTGAGGGGATGAGTACAGCACTCGTTGGGGGGCTCCGGTGTCGATAACCCCCGCCCACGGTATTTCGCTCGACCCATGGCGCGAGCACTACGCGGATCGCTCCAGTGGCCTCTCCGCCTCCGAAGTGCGTTCACTATTCGCCGTGGCGAGCCGTCCCGAAGTGGTGTCGCTGGCTGGTGGAATGCCCTACGTCAAGGCCATCCCCGACGCCATGATGAAAGACACCCTCAACCGGGTCATCGATGAGCGCGGCGCAGAAGCCCTTCAATACGGCTCTGGCCAGGGGCATCCCGAGTTGCGCGAGCAAATCGTCGACATCATGGCCTTGGAGGGAATTAGCGCGCGACCAGACGACGTTGTCGTCACGACGGGTTCCCAGCACGGTCTGGATTTGATCGCTCGGTTGTTTATCAACCCCGGCGATGTCGTCATCGCCGAGGCGCCGAGTTACGTCGGGGCGATGGGTGTCTTTCGCTCCTACGAAGCTGATGTTCGACACGTCCAGATGGATGCAGACGGAATCATTCCGGAAGCGCTGAGTGCGGCAATTAGCCAGGCGCGCTCTGAGGGTAAACCGATCAAGATGATTTACCTGATTCCGAACTTCCACAACCCCGCCGGGGTGACCCTGTCGGCCAGTCGCCGATTAGAAGTTCTCGACATTGCCCACAGCGAAGACATTCTGGTGGTCGAAGATAATCCCTACGGTCTGCTCTGGTTTGATCAGCCGGCACCACCGGCGATGCGAGCCGCGGGAGACCACGGGGTGATTTATCTGGGGTCGTTTTCGAAGACTTTCGGTCCCGGGCTTCGCGTCGGCTGGGTCGTCGCGCCGCACGGTATTCGAGAAAAGCTCGTATTAGCGTCCGAGGCCGCCGTGCTCTCACCCAGTTCCTTTTCCCAGCTCGTCGTGGCCGACTATTTCCAACGCGCCGACTGGAAGGCCCAAATCGACACCTTCCGAGAGATCTACCGGGAACGTCGAGACGCCATGGTCGCGGCACTCGCCCACGAACTGCCGAGCATCGAGCACACCCACCCGAGCGGGGGCTTCTACCTCTGGCTCACCCTCCCCGAGGGCTTGAACTCCAAAGAGATGCTGCCTCGGGCCGTCACCGAGCTCGTGGCCTACACCCCCGGCACGGCGTTCTTCGCCGACCACCGCGGTGCCCAGAACATCCGCCTCGCCTTCTGCTACCCCACGCCAGAAGACATCACCGAGGGGGTCACCCGCCTGGCCAAGGTCATCCGGGAAGAAGTGGAGCTCGTGGCGACCTTCGAGCCCTCCCGCAACAAAGAAGCGCGCGACACTCACGTCGAGTCACCGCCACCAAACCTCGCCTAGGCACGGCTCACTGTGTCCGCCTCCCCCTCTGTCCTTGTTCTCGCGGGCGGTATTTCGCACGAGCGCGACATTTCCCTCAGATCCGGTCGCCTCGTCGCCGATGGGCTCCTCTCGCACGGTCTGAGCGTCGACGTGGCAGACCCGGATGCCGCCCTCGTGAAAAGACTCCACGAGAGCCCACCCGATGTGGTCTGGCCCGTGTTACACGGGGCCAGTGGCGAAGACGGAACGCTGCGTTCACTGCTGGAAATGATGGGCCTGCCCTACGTGGGCTCCTCCTCTGAGGCCACCCGCCTGGCGTGGGATAAACCCTCGGCGAAGACACTCGTCTCCCGGGCTGGAGTGCAGACCCCGCCGTCTATCGGCCTGAGCCGTGACGCCTTTCGAGAACTGGGCGCAGAGAGTGTTCTGGAGCTCGTGTCGGACACCCTCGGCTTCCCTCTGATCACCAAGCCCTCGCGAGGTGGCTCCGCCCAAGGAGTGAGCTGGGTGTCCAACACCGAAGAGCTCCGCCGGGCCATGGTCCACGCCTTTACCTACTCTGACGACGCCCTGGTGGAGCGCCAAATCATCGGCACCGAAATCTGCGTGGCGATCGTCGACACCGGCGATGGGCCTCAAGCCTTGCCCGGAGTGGAAATTGATCCGGTGGGCGGCCGCTATACCTTCGAGGCCCGCTACACGGCAGGAGAGACACGTTTTTTCTCTCCGCCGAGGCGAGACGCCGCCGTACTCGACCGCGCCGCGCAGCAAGCCCTCGTCGCCCACGACACCATTGGCTTACGCGACCTCTCGCGCGTCGACTTCATCGTCGATGACGACGGCGAGTGCTGGTTTCTCGAAGCCAGCGTGATGCCGGGTCTCACCGAGACCTCGACGGTCGCCCTGGCACTGGACCAGGCGGGCTTTGACGTCACCGGGATTTACGCGGCTTTGGCCGAGCAGGCGGCCGCTCGGGCGTAGCCCGCTTATTTCTGGGAAGGTGGAAAGCCCTCCATCCCGAGGTCACCCAGAATGCGGTTCAGATCGGCCACCGTGGCAAAATCAATCGTGAGTTGGCCTTTGGTCCGAGAAAGCGAAATCTTCACGCGAGTATTGAGGCGGTCACCGAGCTCTTCGGCCAGCTCATCGAGTTGACTCGCCCTCCCGCCGGGCCTGGAGGTTCTCGCCGCCTTTTTCTGGCTGGATCCTGAGCCGGCACGCTCCTCTGCCTGGCGAACAGTCAATGACTGGGAAATGATGTCCTGGGCGAGAGCGGCCTGCGCGTCGGGGTCACTGACCCCGAGGAGGGCCCGTGCGTGGCCCGCGCTCAGCACGCCCGCAGCCACGTGAACCTGCACGGGCGGAGCGAGATTGAGTAAGCGCAGGGTATTGGTCACTTGGGGCCTGGACCGCCCGATACGGTCCGCCAATTCCTGTTGGGTGGTCCCAAAATCGTTGAGCAGCTGCTGATAGGCCGATGCTTCTTCCAAGGGGTTCAGGTCCGCCCGGTGGAGGTTTTCCAAGAGAGCATCGCGCAACATGTTGGCGTCACTGGTGTCTCGAACAATCGCCGGGATGGTTGTCAATCCCGCGGCGGTAGCGGCCCGCAAACGCCGCTCACCCATAATCAGCTCGAAGGGAGCCTCCGCAGCGCTGGCAGCCGCTCGAGGCCGAACGACGATGGGCTGAAGAACACCGAATTCACGAATCGAGTGGGTCAGCTCTTGGAGCTCTTCGGCGCGGAACTCGCTTCGTGGCTGTCGCTCGTTCGGGGTGATGTCGCTGACGGGGATGTCTTTGAGCGCGAGGCCGGGCACGGCCTCCAGAGACGAATCATCGGAGCCGAAAAAGACGTCGACCGCGCTGTCACTTTCTGGCGCCTGTGCGGGAATGAGCGCACCAATTCCCCGACCTAAACCGCTTCGTTTAGCTGCCATGTTGTCCTCCAAAGCGCCCCGCGAATTCGAGTGCAGCTTCAGCATAAGACAGCGCCCCAGGAGATCCGGGATCGTAGGTAATGACCGACTGGCCGTAACTGGGAGCCTCGCTGATGCGCACCGACCGGGGAATGATTGTGGCCAAGACCTCCTGGGGGAAGTGCTCCTGGACGTCTTGGGCAACCTGTTGAGCGAGATTCGTGCGCTGGTCATACATGGTCAGCGCGATGGTCTTTCGCTGTAACAGGGGATTCACGTGAGCTCGAATCCGCTCGATGGTATCCAGCAGTTGGCTCAGTCCCTCGAGCGCGTAGTACTCGCACTGAATGGGAATGAGGACTTCGTTCGCTGCCGCGAAGGCGTTGATGGTCAAAATGCCGAGCGAGGGTGGCGTGTCGACAAAAATGTAGTGGAAGCCCTGGGCCTCTTCGGTGGAGAGATACGCGGTGAGGGCTTCTTTGAGTCGAAACTCGCGGCGCTCCTGTGCCACTAACTCAATTTCTGCACCCGCGAGATTGATTGTTGCGGGCAGGCACCACAGGCCACTGGCCTCTGGGCTCTGTTGGACAACGTCAGATATGGCAGATTCACCCAGTAATACCTCGTAGCTACCCGAGATGCGCTCGTGGTGGGGCACACCCAAAGCGGTCGAGGCGTTTCCTTGGGGATCGAGGTCGATGACCAGGACACGAGCTCCGTGTGCCGCGAGAACGGCGGCGAGGTTCACCGTGGTGGTCGTTTTGCCCACGCCTCCCTTTTGGTTGGCGATCGTCACGATTCGGGTCGTTGACGGCAGTGTCCAGGTGGCTCCGCGAAGGCGCTCGCGCCGTGCGGACACCGCCACAAGCTCATCGGCTAGCGGTGTCGAGTCAGCTGACATGCCCTGATTTCCCCCAAATGTTTCACGTGAAACATTCGCGCGGTGGCGCGAAGTTAAGACCCCAGCGTAGCTCGGAAAATACGAGTCTCTTCGGTGTTGTACTCCGACCCCACCGTCAACGATTCAACCGAGACGAACTCTTTGCCCGAAAGGACCGCCTGAGCGTCATCGATTTCTTGGTCGAGACGCTGACCCTTCAAGAACACCATCTGCCCGGACGGAGCTACCAGGCGCCGGGTCATGGGAACGAGCTTTTTGAGCGCGCTCACCGCCCGGGCGGTGACCGTCTGAAACTCCCGATCTGCGGGAACATCTTGAGCCCTGGCGCGCAACACTTCGACGTTATCAAGGCCCAACCGATCGGCTTCCTCTCGCAACCAGGTCGCTCGCCTCTCCATCGGTTCGATCAGGGTGCAGGTGACGTCCGGGCGCATTATCGCCAGGACCAGGCCCGGAAAACCCGCCCCTGAGCCAATGTCTGCCAGCGTCCCCGGTCGAATCAGGGTTCCCACCAGCGCCGAGTTCACGAGATGTCGAGTCCAGAGTCGCTCGAGCTCCCGCGGACCAATGAGGCCGAGTGTCTCGCCGAACTCGACGAGGTGCTCGGCGAGTCGACGCGCATCATCGATGCGTTCACCAAAGAGCAGTGCAGCCGCGTCCGGCTCCTGCTCGACCGATGAATGTTTCACGTGAAACGTCCTACTCCCCGGGGGTGATCACCGTGTGGCGGTCGGCTCCTTCGCCGTGCGACTCGGAGCTATAGCCGCGCTCCGAGGCGAGGTCGTGAACGAGCTTGCGCTCGTAGCTACTCATGGGGGGCAATGCTGCCGATGCCGCGCCCCCTTCGATGGTGTTAATCGCGGCCTCGACAAGGCCCTTCAGCTCCTCTGCCCGCTTATCGCGCGACCCGGCGACATCCAAAATCAATCGGGAAAACTCACCCGTCTTTTGCTGGACTGCCAGCCGGGTGAGTTCCTGCAGGGCTTGGACGACATCGGGCTTGGAAAGCCGCTCCAGGTCACCGGTGCCCTCGCTGACCACACTCAAATACGCGCGGCCATTTTTCGTTTCGATTTCGATATCACCGTCGAGGTCGGCAATGTCGAGTAGGGCCTCGAGGTAATCGGCGCCCAGCTCGCCCTCGTCGACATCGTGGTCTGAAGTGGTCTCGGTCACGGTTGTTATCCCTTCGGCTTCGCCGCTTGACCGGCGAGCCCATCGTCGTCGTCAGGCTTCTTCGGTGGCTTTTGGCCCTTTTTCTTGGCGCGGGATTTTCCTACCGGCTGCTGACGTTGGGCGGGTTTCGTCTGCTCGGGTGCATCCTCTTCTTCGGCTTCACCCAGCGGCGGCAATCCTAATTTCTCGCGCTTCTTCGCAATCCGCTCGTCGCGGGCCTTCGCCGCCTGGCTGCCCGGGGTGGGCATGTTGCGAATCACGAGGAACTGCTGGCCCATCGTCCAGAAGTTCGACACCAACCAGTAGAACATCACTCCGAGCGGGAAAAACACTCCGGAGAAGAGGAACACCAGCGGGAGAACGTAGAGAAGGATCCGCTGCTGGCGATACATCGGACTCGCCATCATTTCTTCGGACTGGTTCTTCGCCATGATCTGCAGCTGGGTGATGAACTGCGAACCCGACATCAGCACGACCATCACCGCCGCGATCAGAACCACTGCGGTGGTACCACCCTCAGCCAATACGGCCTCACCGCTGATCGCGGCATTCATGGTGGCGCTGAGCGGTGCCAGGCCGAAGAGCTCGGCGTTGGCGAAGGCGACAGCCAGATCCTGGGTCATGTAGGACACACCGGCGTTGCCGAGCCCGGCTTCGCTCAGTACGCGGAAGAGACCAAAGAAGATCGGCATCTGCAACAGCAGCGGCAAACAGGAACTAAACGGGTTGGTCCCCGCTTTGGAGTAGAGCGCCATCGTTTCACGAGAGAGCGCCTCACGAGAGAACTGGTCTTTCTTCCCCTTGTACTTATCCTGAATCTTTTTCAGCTGGGGTGCGATCTCCATCATCCGACGCTGGCTCTTAATTTGGCGCACGAAGACCGGAATCAGAGCCGCGCGCACCACCAGCACCAAGGCCGTGATGGCCAGCACCCAGCTGATGCCCGAGGCTCCCTCCAGACCCCAGGATTCAAAGAGACTGTGGAAGCCGACGAGTAGGGCTTCAATGACCCAGCGAATCGGCCAGAGGATCGTGTCAATCGCCCCCATGGGTTAGTCCTCTTTTCTTGGCCGCACAAAGCCATGTTCGGTGATGTCGAAGTACGTGTGGTGAGATTCGGGAGGATCGTCGATTCCCCCGCGGGAAAACGGATTGCAACGCAGAACTCTCCACGCAGCAAGCCCAGTTCCCCTGAGCGCTCCATGATACTGAATTGCTCTAAACGCGTAGAGCGAGCAACTGGGATGGTACCGACACACCTGACCGTACAACGGAGAGATGACCTTCCGGTACGCCCACAACACACCGAGAAGAGCATTTCGCGGTGCGAGCAGCACCCAGGTCCCCACCGCTTTCACACCCGTCGTCACCGCCTGAGCACCTCACGAAACACGGCTTCGGCCTCGCTCACCGATACACCGGCCGCCTCCGGTGTCGAACGCACCACGACATCGAGCGACACCGAAGTGGCCAACACACCGCGCGCCGCCGCGCGCAAGCGACGCTTCACCCGATTGCGCACCACGGCATTACCGACCGCTTTGGAGACGATAAAACCAAAGCGCAGATGGCCCAAAGAATTGTGAGCGGTACTGACAAGCCCCAACGCTGTCCGGGTTTTTTTTCCGGTACTCAGCACGCGACGATACTCATCGCCACGCGTGATTCGGTGCTGGACGGAGAGCACCAGGATGTGCGGGCTCTACGCGGAGAGCTCGGAGCGCCCCTTGCGGCGACGAGCAGTGATGATCGCTCGGCCCGCGCGCGTGCGCATCCGGGCACGGAAGCCGTGCACTTTCGCACGGCGGCGGTTGTTGGGCTGAAACGTTCTCTTAGACATTGACACCACTCCTGGCTGGTCCTGACACGAGCCAGGAAAGACGTTGAATCGACCCTTCAGGATAGGCCCCGCGGCTGAGTGGGTCAAACAGAGTGCCGGTAGTTATCCACAAGGACCGGTGATTTTCTCCCAATCTTTGTAGGCTGAGCCTCCCTGGCAATAGAGTGACACCGAGTTATCCACAGCAAGAGGAGTCATACGTGGCGGAAGCAGATTACGACATTGATGCCTATTGGACATCTGTCTTAGCCCACCTCGCCACCGATAACCGCATCACTCCGCAGCTCCGAGGGTTTCTGGATTTGGTGAAGCCCCGCGGTGTTCTCGCCAACATCCTCTACCTCGAGGTGCCCAACGAACTCACCCGGGGAATGTTGGAACAGCGGGTCCGCATCCCCCTGATGTCGGCCATGGAAACCATCGAAGACAACGACATTCAAAACTTTGCCCTCGTCGTGAACCCCGAAATCGAAACGAGCATCAACCCGACGCCCAACCCACTCGGACCGAGCGAACCCGAGACGGAACTAATTCCCGTCGACCCCACACCTACGCAACCCATTACGAATGCGCCCTACACCAGGCTCAACGACAAGTACACCTTTGACAGCTTTGTGATCGGTCCCTCAAACCGCTTTTCCCACGCGGCAGCGGTCGCTGTCGCGGAGGCGCCCGCGAAGGCCTATAACCCACTCTTTGTGTACGGCGGCAGTGGTTTGGGTAAGACCCACCTTCTCCACGCCATTGGCCACTACACGCAAAATCTTTATAAGGGCATTCGGGTCAAGTACGTGAGCTCCGAAGAGTTCACCAACGACTTCATCAACGCCATCGCCAACAACAGATCTCACGAATTTCAAAACAGATACCGAGAAGTCGATGTCCTCTTAATCGACGATATCCAGTTTCTCCAAGGAAAAGACTCGACTCAGGAAGCCTTCTTTCACACCTTCAACACTCTCCACGACCACAACAAACAGGTCGTGGTCACCAGCGATATGCCCCCCAAGCAGCTGACCGGTTTCGAAGACCGCATGCGTACACGATTTGAGTGGGGTCTCATCACCGATGTTCAAGCGCCCGACCTGGAAACTCGAATCGCCATTTTGCGAAAGAAAGCATCGAGTGAATCGCTCAAAGTCGGCGACGACGTACTGGAGTACATGGCGTCCAAAGTCTCCACCAACATTCGAGAACTAGAGGGCGCCCTGATTAGGGTCACCGCGTTCGCGAACCTCAACGGATCAGACATCACCATGGCTCTCGTCCAGACGGTCATGAAAGACCTGATGCTCTCCGAAGAGGCCAACGTCATCGCGCCGACGGAAATTATTTCTCAGACCGCCCAGTACTTCGAGCTCACCGTCGAGGACCTCTACGGATCCTCGCGCTCTCAAACTATTGCTCTCGCGCGACAGATTGCGATGTATCTCTGTCGTGAGCTCACCAACCTGTCGCTGCCGAAAATCGGCCAGCTCTTCGGGAATCGTGACCACACCACCGTGATGTACGCGAATAAAAAAATTAGCGACCTGATGAAAGAACGGCGCAGTATTTATAACCAGGTCACCGAACTCACCAGTCGCATCAAACAGCAGTACGCCTACTAGTACTGTCCACGCATTTGACAGTGCCTGTGGACAACTCGGCAAATCTGTGGAGAAAAATCAGTTCCTGTGGAAAACTTCTTCCCCCACCGATTGTCCCTGATCAGTCCCGGCAGGACTGCCCTCACGAACTACACATCTTTCACGCGTGTGGTTTAGGACACTTTTCGCCGAAGTCGCCATCCTCTCCACGATTTCCACAGTGGTTATTAGTGTTATCTCTTAAGTAGTAAAAGGACAGAAAATCCCACGAACCTTTACTTCGCCCGCTCCGGCGCGATATGCAACAATCATGGGACGTTTGAGAAAGGTCATTGCTTGTGAAACTCACTGTGCACCGTGACGTATTTGCCGATGCGGTGAGCTTTGCCGTAAAACTTCTCCCCCAGCGAACCACCCTGCCGATTTTGAGTGGAGTACTACTCCACGCCGACGACTCGTCGCTGACGATGTCGTCATTCGATTACGAAGTGTCCGCTCGCACCAGTGTGAACGCCGATATTGAACAACCGGGGCACGTCCTCGTCTCGGGCCGCTTACTCTCCGACATCGCCCAGCGCCTGCCCCAACAGGATGTGGTCTTGGAACTCGATGGCTCCTCGATGAAAGTCACCTGCGGTTCGGCAAAGTTCAGTCTTCTCACGATGCCCATCGAGGAGTATCCCCAACTACCCGAGGTCTCCGGTGTCTCGGGTGAAGTCTCCGGCGAACACTTTGGACAGGCCATCGCCCAAGTGAGCCCGGCAGCATCGCGAGATGATGTTACGCCGGTCATCACTGGAGTGCTTCTCAACATCACCGATGACAACCTGGCGTTGATGGCGACCGACCGCTACCGGGTCGCCGTTCGAGAAATGCCGTGGGCAACCAGCGAATCGGGACTCGAGTTAAGCGCCCTCGTCCCGTCGAAAACACTGTCCGAAGTGGGTAAGACATTTGCTCACGCGGACAAAGTTCACATCACCATCATGACGGGATCCGAGCGCGAACTCGTCGCCTTTAGCGCGGATGATAAAACCGTGACGTCGCTACTCATTAAAGGATCGTTTCCTCCGGTTCAGCGACTTTTTCCCGAAGCCATCGACAACTACTGCGTCGTGAACACCGCCGAGCTGATCGAAGCGACACGGCGGGTCAGTCTCGTCGTGGAGCGAGAAGCACCGCTTCGCTTTAGCTTTACCGCTGACGGGGTAATGCTGGAAGCACTGGGTTCAGAGCAAGCTCAAGCTTCGGAAACCACGGACGGACACTTGGTCGGTAATGATTGTGTGGTCTCACTAAAACCCCAATTCCTCATCGACGGCTTGGGTCACACCGGAAGTGAATTTGCTCGAGTCGGTTTCACCCCGACGGACAACCCGAATAAACCGGGCCCCGTGTTGATTACGGCTCAGACCTCGCGTGAAGGTGAGCAGGAGGCCTCGTATCGTTACCTCCTTCAGCCCAACCTGTTAATGCGCTAGACGGTGGCGGACCGTGTGGGTCTCTGAACTAGAACTCCATCACTTTCGAAACCACTCACACACAACCCTCGCCCTACCGGCCGGTGTGAGCGTTTTTGTGGGGTCGAACGGGCAGGGAAAAACTAACCTCATCGAAGCCATTGGCTATCTGGCCTACCAGTCTTCACACCGCGTGGCACAGGATCGCACCCTGGTGCAAGAGGGACAGGACACCGCAGTGGTGAGAGCGCGGGTGAACCACGCCGATCGACACGCAGAGGTCGCCGCCGAAATTTCGCTGCGCGGGGCTAACCGCGCAAAACTCGCGGGGAACACCGTGTCGATGGGCGAGCTCTCCGGGTGGGTAAAGGCGGTGTTGTTCACTCCAGAGGACCTGTCGTTAATTAGGGGAGAGCCGGCCGGCCGGCGGCGTTATCTAGACAGCACAATGACCGTTCTTCGACCGGCGACGGCGGCGATACTCGGTGACTATGAGCGCGTGGTGAAGCAGCGAAATGCACTGTTGAAAACCCACCGCGGCCGACCTACCCCGGAATTAGAGTCGACTCTTCGCGGGTGGGACGACGCTTTTGTCGACCTGGCCGGTGCCTATACAACAGCGCGTGTGCAACTGCTTCGTCAATTAAGCCCGGCTGTGACCGCGGCATACGCCACTGTTGCGCCGGGCAATGACGTGTCGTTGGGGCTGGAATCGACGGCAATGACCGACGAGGGTCTACTTGCAGAAGATCTTGAGGGCCACTACCGAAGCGAGTTGGATCGGCAACGCCGGGCGGAGTGGGAGCGGGGAATGACACTGGTCGGGCCACACCGCGATGATCTCGCCCTGGTGTTAAATGGCCTGCCGTCTCGCACCCACTCCAGTCAGGGAGAAGCGTGGTCGTTGGCTCTGGGGCTGCGCATGGCCCAGGCGGTGTTATACCGCGAAGAGTCCACGTCGGGTGACCCGATCATGATCTTGGATGATGTGTTCGCGGAACTCGATCGCTCCAGGCGCGCCACCCTCGAAGCCCTCGTGGCCGACTATGAACAAGTCCTCGTCACCGCGGCCGTCTGGGAAGATGTTCCCCAGGCATTTAGTGGCCAAGTGTTTGATGTCGCGAACGGGGAGGTGGCGCCGCGTGGGCAATAACGGTATGGCTCGCCTCTCCAAGGAGCCCAGTCGGGTGTATCGACACTTTCGTGAGGTCTTTGGCGATCGCCGGCCGACCCGTCGCCGCGCGATTGCCGACGAGGATCAACCTTTTCAGCCGGGACGTGACCCCCATTCGGTGTCCGGTGCGATGGATAAATTGAGCACTGACATGGGCTGGACCGGGGCAATGGCCGAGGCCTCCATTGGTTTGGAGTGGGCTGAGTTGGTGGGAGAAAACATCGCCGATCACACCGAAGTCGTCGAGGTGAGTGCCGGAACGCTGACCGTGGCGTGTGACTCGTCGGCTTGGGCGACCCAGTTGCGCATGATGCGACACGATCTTTTGGTGCGCTTTGGGGAAAAAGTTCCGGAGGCACAAATAGAAAAAATCGTCGTTCAGGCACCCGGTGCTCCCAGTTGGCGAAAAGGTCCACGCAGTGTGCCCGGGAGAGGGCCCAGAGACACCTACGGATAGCCACAGAAGCCGCCCAGAGAAACTTCCACGGGGGTGCTCATATCCCCGTATTAACAGACCCCCTGCGCTAGACTGAAAGCCGTCTAGCCCCGGAAATGCGTGGGGGTGGGTAGCCCGGTTCCTCATCACTGTAGGAGATAACTGAAATATGTCGTCTGAGCCGAAGAACAGTAACAAGGAACCCTCTTACGGCGCGAGCGACATTCAGGTTCTCGAAGGCCTTGAGGCCGTTCGTAAACGGCCCGGGATGTATATCGGCTCTACCGGTCCCCGCGGTCTGCACCACCTGGTCTACGAAATTGTCGACAACTCTGTCGACGAAGCGCTCGCCGGCCACTGCAGTCGAATCGACGTCGCCCTTTTGGAAAACGGCGGGGTCCGAGTAAGCGACGACGGTCGAGGTATTCCGGTTGACGAACACCCCGTGGAAAAGCGCTCGACAGTGGAAGTCGTGTTGACGACTCTCCACGCGGGCGGAAAGTTTGGCGGTGGCGGCTACGCCGTATCCGGTGGATTACACGGCGTCGGATCCAGTGTCGTCAACGCCCTCTCCGAGAAGCTCGATGTGGAGGTGCGCCGGCAAGGAAACCTGTGGACCCAGAGCTACTCCGTGGGGGTGCCCGATGCGCCACTGGCCAAGGGGGGTAACACCGACGGGTCGGGAACGACGATTACCTTTTGGCCAAGCTCCGCGGTGTTCGAATCCACCGATTTCGATTACGAAACCCTGCGCACGCGTTTTCAACAGATGGGTTTCTTGAACAAGGGTCTGTTGATCGCCCTCGTGGATGAGCGCAATCCCGCCGACGTGCGACGAGACGAATTTAAATACGACAACGGTCTGATGGATTACGTGAGTCACCTCAACTCATCCAAAAAGACCGATGTGGTTCACCAGGACATCATTTCCTTCGAGCGCGAAGACCCCGATGCCACGATCGCCTTGGAAGTGGCGATGCAGTGGACGGAAGGGTTTTCCGAAAGCGTGCACACCTACGCCAACACAATCAACACCCACGAGGGCGGCACCCACGAAGAGGGCTTTCGTGCGGCGCTGACCTCACTGATCAACCGCTACGCGCGGGCTAATAATCTGCTGCGCGAAAAAGACGAAAACCTCACCGGTGAGGACGTTCGCGAGGGTCTCACCGCCGTGGTGTCGATCAAGCTCGGCGAGCCGCAGTTTGAGGGCCAAACCAAGACCAAACTGGGTAACACCGAGGCGAAGTCTTTTGTTCAAAAGACCACCAGCGACGCACTGGGTGACTGGTTTGAGAGAAACCCGGCGCTGGCGAAAGATATTGTCCGCAAGGCAATCGGGGCCTCCCAGGCGCGTATCGCCGCGCGCAAGGCGCGCGAGAGTACTCGGCGCAAAGGGCTGTTGGAGTCGGGCGGTATGCCCGGGAAGCTGAAGGACTGCCAGAGTAAAGACCCCTCGAATAGTGAAATTTTCATCGTCGAGGGGGACTCGGCGGGTGGCAGTGCCGTGCAAGGTCGAGACCCCGAAACCCAAGCGATTTTGCCCATTCGCGGCAAGATTCTCAACGTCGAAAAAGCACGGCTGGATCGAGCCCTGGGGAATACGGAAGTCCAGGGCATGATTACCGCCTTTGGTGCGGGAATCGGTGAAGATTTCGACATCGAGAAGGTCCGCTATCACAAGATTGTGTTGATGGCCGATGCGGATGTTGACGGACAGCACATCACCACCCTGCTGTTGACCCTGCTGTTTCGCTATATGCGGCCGCTCATCGAACAGGGCTATGTGTACTTGGCTCAACCGCCGCTCTATCGAATCAAATGGTCAAACGCCGACCACGAATTTGTCTTCAGCGACCGCGAACGCGACGCGATGATGGAAGAGGGCAAGAAGGCCGGCAGAAAGCTTCCCAAAGACAACTACATCCAGCGCTATAAAGGTCTGGGCGAGATGAACCACCAGGAACTGTGGGAAACCACGATGAACGCGGAGAGTCGCACCCTGCTCCAAGTCACCCTGGATGACGCGGCGATCGCCGACACCATTTTCACCACCCTGATGGGTGACGACGTGGAATCGCGTCGTGCATTCATTCAACAAAACGCTAAAGACGTCCGTTTTCTCGATATTTAGACACACTCCGGAGCCGGAGGAGGCACTGTGGCAGACAGCACCGTAGAAGGACCCACCGACCGCGTCGATCAGGTGGACCTGCAATTAGAAATGCAGCGCTCCTACCTGGACTACGCGATGAGTGTCATCGTGGGTCGGGCGCTACCCGATGTGCGAGACGGTCTGAAACCCGTTCACCGACGCGTTCTCTACGCAATGTTCGATGGTGGATACCGACCGGACAAAGCCTTTTCGAAGTGTTCGCGCGTGGTCGGCGACGTCATGGGTAAGTACCACCCGCACGGTGACTCGGCGATTTATGACGCGTTGGTTCGACTCGTTCAGCCCTGGTCCATGCGCTACCCGTTGGCCGCCGGACAGGGAAACTTCGGTTCCCCCGGAAACGACGGCGCCGCCGCCCCCCGGTATACCGAAACCCGGATGGCGCCGTTGGCGATGGAAATGGTTCGAGACATCGACGAAGACACCGTCGATTTTCAGGACAACTATGACGGGCGGACCGAAGAGCCCTCGATTTTGCCGAGCCGGTTTCCAAACCTCTTGGCCAACGGGTCGGTGGGTATCGCTGTGGGAATGGCGACGAACATTCCCCCGCACAACCTTCGCGAAATTGCCGACGCCGCCATTTGGCACTTGCAGCACCCGGATGCTGCCGAAGAGGAACTCTTAGAAGCCTGCATCGAGCGTATTAAGGGACCGGATTTCCCGACCGGTGCCCAAATTCTCGGCAGCAAAGGAATTCACGACGCCTATCGGACCGGTCGCGGGTCGATCACGATGCGCGCCGTGGTCGACGTCGAAGAACACGGCGGTCGAACCGTCCTAGTCGTCACTCAATTGCCCTACCAGGTCAACCCCGACAACCTCGCGATGCGAATCGCCGAACAGGTCAAAGAGGGAAAGCTCTCCGGGATCGCCGACATTCGAGACGAAACCTCGGGTCGCACCGGACAGCGCCTCGTGATTGTGCTCAAACGCGACGCCGTCGCCCAAGTGGTGCTCAACAACCTCTACAAGCACACCCAACTGCAGGAAAACTTCGGCGCCAACATGTTGGCCATCGTCGACGGTGTGCCAAGGACCCTCCGGGTCGACCAGTTCATTCGACACTGGTCGGACCACCAGGTCCAGGTCATCGTGCGTCGGACCCAGTACCGCCTGGCGAAAGCCGAAGCCGATTGGCACATCCTGAAGGGTTACCTGCTCGCTCTGGATGCCCTGGATGCCGTGATTGATCTCATCCGCAAGTCGCCCACCGTGGAGGACGCCAAGGCGGGACTTCAAAAACTACTCGGTGTCGATGACGAACAGGCCACCGCCATCCTGAACCTCCAACTGAGGCGCTTGGCGGCCCTTGAGCGACAAAAAATTCTCGACCAAGCTTCCGAGTTAGAAAAAGAAATTGCCGAATACAAGGTGATTTTGGGAAGCGCGGAGCGCCAGCGAGAAATCATTATGGAAGAGCTCACCGACGTGGTGAATCGCTTCGGAGACGACCGTCGCACCGAAATTCTCGCGGGCTTTGACCCCGAAATGCGCTACGAAGACCTGATCCCCGACGAGCAAATGGTCATCACGCTGACCCGCGGTGGCTACATCAAACGCACCCGGGCCGATTCTTACCGCAGCCAACATCGCGGCGGGAGGGGAATCCGCGGCGCCCAATTGCGCTCAGACGACGTGGTCGAACACTTCTTTGTCACCAGTACCCACCGCTGGTTGCTGTTTTTCACCAACCTGGGTCGGGTGTATCGGGCGAAGGCCTACGAAATTGCCGAAGCGGGCCGAGACGCCAAGGGTCAACACGTCGCGAATGTTCTCGCGCTGCAGCCCGACGAGCACGTCGCCCAGGTACTCGATATCCCCGACTATGACGTTGCCCAGTACTTGGTTCTCGTGACCAAGCAGGGCATGGTCAAAAAGACTGAGCTCACCAGCTATGACACTCCGCGGCAAGGCGGCGTGATCGCCATCAATCTCCGCGAGGGCGATGAAGTAGTCCGCGCCCTACTGGTCAACGCCGATGAGGACATCATGTTGATCTCTCGGGCGGGCCAGTCGCTTCGGTTTAGCGCGACCGATGACGCGCTGCGTCCGATGGGACGCGCCACTGCCGGGGTCATTGGCATGCACTTTAGGGATGAGGACGAATTGTTGACCGCTGATGTCGTCAACGACGACTGGTATGTCTTCGTCGTCACCGAAGGCGGTTACGCCAAGCGCACCGCGGTGGGTCAATACCGCCGACAGGGCCGCGGCGGAATGGGCATCAAGATTGCGAAACTAAACGACAGCCGCGGCAGCCTGGCCGGTGGACTAATTGTCGGTGAAGACGATGAAATTCTCGTCGTCCTCGAAAGCGGCAAGGTCGTGCGCAGCGAAGTGTCCGAAGTGCCGGCCAAAGGCCGAGACACCATGGGAGTCGTCTTTTGCCGTCTCGCCGACGAAGACAAAGTGTTGGCGATCGCCCGCAGCAGTGAGCAGATCATCGAAGCGGAAGTCGAGGATAGTACTCTCGAGGGGTCAGCCGATCAGCCCACCGAGGAGACAACCCCATGAGCGATGCTGCGCCACCGCAGATGCGCCAAACCAAGCCCGCCCCGGCACCCGTGAAGCAGGTGCGCTTGAGACTGACCTACATCGACCTGTGGTCGGCGGTGAAAGTCTCCGCCATGGTTGCTGTCGTCGTCGCGCTCGCCGTATTGGTGTTGAACATCGCGGTGTGGGGAATTTTGAATGCCACCGGCATTCTGGGCGCACTCGAGGGAGTCATTTCGGACATCTTGGGCGACGGAGCCGGCGGAATCCTGGCCTTGCTCGAATTTTCCCAAGTCTTCGCTCTGTCCTTGGTCAGCGCGGTGATCAATTTGGTCTCCATCACTGTCCTCGGTTCGCTCGGCGCGCTCATCTATAACGCCATTGCGAAACTCACCGGAGGGTATTTGCTGGGTTTCCAGTCCAACTAGTCAGCTGATTGTGAGAGCGGGTGCATCCTGCGCTACGCTCTTATCCGGTTCGGGGCTATAGCTCAGGCGGTTAGAGCGCTTCGCTGATAACGAAGAGGTCCCAGGTTCAAGTCCTGGTAGCCCCACCCCTGCGTCAGGGGCCTTAGCTCAATTGGTAGAGCGCCTGCTTTGCAAGCAGGAGGTCAGGGGTTCGATTCCCCTAGGCTCCACAAAATCCCATTTCAGGGATATTTTCCGCGAAACTAGTCGGGGGAAGCCCGGTACCAGACCTACGCGGCCCGCTTCGCCCACAAAGATGCCGTGGGTAGTGGTGTCACTGGCTTTCGGGCCCACCGGACCAACGCCACCACGCTGACTAGGGCCAACACCGGCAATAACACTTGGAGGGAAAGGATGACTCCCGGGTATTCCTGGTTCCACTCTTCGGGTGAGAGGTGTCTGGCAAGAATCCCCCAGTACGCCCAGACCAATACCAGTGCGTAAGCCGGGGAGGAATTGATTAATGCGACAGTGATGCCGATCGCGGCTGCCACAATCAAGACGGCGATGGTCCAACCGCCTGGGCCCCACAGCGCCTCGCCCTGCCACCCCCACTGGACCAACATTGCCGATACGTTGGCCACTGTCGCGACAGTGACCCACCCGAAATACACGGCGAACGGCAGTCGCACTGCCAACGTGTTTGGCCAGTCGACTCGTTCAGCGGTCGTGACCTGGTTGATGCGAATCAGGGTGTAGAGCAGGCCGATGATGATCAGCAGTGCCAACCACAGCACTTCGAAGTGCCAGATCACAATCCAGGAGGCGTTGAGCAGACTGCTGGCGATAAACCACGGCGTGATGCGCTCGATCACGCTGTTGGTGCGGACCAACTGGCCCACGGTGTAGATACCCAAGAGGAGATAGATCACACCCCAGATTGAAAACGTAAACCCGATGGGGGCGAAGAGGGTGTCGTATTTATCCGAAATATCACCCGTGGGGATGCCATTCAGGGGAAGGGTTGTGGCCAGCGTATTCATCACAATCATGAACACGTAGGCGACGGCGGCAACGATGCGTGCAATGTGAGAAGAGCCCATGGTCTGAATTCAACCACGAACGACAAGAAGGCACCATGGTGTGGGCTGGTGGCCGCCGAAGATTCGGAGCGTGGCGCGCGCCGAGCCTCGCGAAGGAAGAGTTAACCGTTGTCGGCGGAATGCTCTCTCACACTCTCCTCTAACTCTTGAAGTCGCTCGCGCCGTCGGGCGAGCCGTTTTTCGTGTCGTGTTGTCTCACGACTCGCTTGCAACTGCTCGATAAGGACTGGTC
>NZ_JAVLBO010000011.1:0-50873 GCF_031581085.1 Pontimonas sp. | reverse complement strand
GGTAGTTCTTTTTCGCGACAAGGTGTTCGGGGAATCGGGAAAATTCGCCGAGGGATTGCCGATCCCGCCAGTAGTAGATCGAGTTCTGGGTTTTGCCATCGGGGGAGAGCCAGCGCTCAGCCCCCACAAAACCCTCCAGTGATTCGGCGAAAGCGTCGATGGCGTCGTTCAGGCGGTGAAACTCGGCGTCATAGTCACCGGGGGTGAACATGAATTGGGCTAACCACATGGCCTCAGTATCCCAGTCGGCCCGAACAAGGCCGCACGGACCAAATATGCTACAGTGTAGTATATTGTGGATAACAGGGTAGGCATCAGGGAACTTCAGCAGCATGCTTCTGCGGTGATTAATCGTGTTCGAGAAGGCGAAATACTGGTCGTGACCGACCATGGCAACCCAGTAGCGAAGATTATGCCCGCGGGACCCACCACGCTTGCCGAGCTCGCTGAGGCCGGACTGGTGAGTACTCCCGATCGGGACATCACTGCGCTACTCGACCGGATTCCTCGAGGTGAGCCCTCCACTAAAGGCACTGACGCCTTGCGTGAGCTGCGCAAGGAGCAGTAGTGGGGGCTTTATACCTCGACGCCTCGGCGGCAGCCAAGTTAATTGTCGACGAGCCAGAATCGGTTGCATTGGCAGCCTTTATCCGAGAACACTTGGCCAGGCAGCCAGGCCCACGCACCCTGGTCTCTTCCGAGCTCCTGCGCACCGAACTCCTGGCGGTCACGGGGCGTGTGGGGGGAAACCCTGACGACGCACGAATACTTCTTCGCAGTGTTCAGCTCCTGGCCCTGACGACTGCGATCTGTGATGCGGCGGGACGAATCGCCGGCGCAGTGGTCGGTCCCGCACTTGGAAGCCTCGATGCCATTCACCTGGCCAGTGCCCTCACTGTTGTGAGTGACATTGATTGGATCGTGACCTACGACAAGCGATTTCGGGAAACCGCCCGGTCAATGGGTCTTGAGGTCGTTGCACCCGAATGATCCTGGAAAGCAAAGGTCCCGCGGGTTTACCCGCGGGACCTTTGTGATGTGTCGTTGGCGGTTTACTGGTAAACCATGCCTCCGTCGATCATGATCAGCTGACCGGTCATGTAGTCGCTGTCGGCACTGGCCAAGTAGGCGGCGGTGCCGAGAATGTCGTCGGGGTAGGAGTAGCGCTTGAGTTCAATCATGTTGGCCGCGAGGCTGTCCATCGACTGACCGGGCTGCTCGAACTTTCCGATTTCGACCAGGTCTTTATCCAGCTGTTCCCACATTTCTGTGCGCACCACACCGGGGCCGTAGCCATTGACGGTGATGCCGTGGGGGGCAAGAGCCTTGGCTCCACCGCGGATGAGGGCGAGCACCGCGTGCTTGGCCATCGAGTAGGGGATGATGTCATCGAAGGACATCCTGGAGGCAATCGACCCGACGTTGATGATTTTGTAGGGCTCCTCCTGCTTGCCCTGGGCAATCATCTGCTTGGACACTGCCCGCATCACGTTGAACTTGCCCCAGGCGTTGACGTTCATGATGAAGTCGTAGTTTTCCTTGGGGGTATCGGGGAACATGGTCGGCTTGTTCACACCGGCGTTATTGAGCAGGAGGTTGATTTCGCCAAACTCGCTCACCACGTGAGCAACAGCGGCCTCGGCCTGTTCTTCGCTGGTGACGTCGAGGACAAAGTGGGTGGCCTGACCCCCCGCGTCGCGGATCTCCTGGGCAACCTCTTTGATGCCCTCTTGGTTGATGTCTGCCACGCAGATTGCTGCGCCTTGCGCAGCCCAGTTCTTCGCGATCGCTGCACCCATACCCTGGGCGGCGCCGGTGATTAGTGCTTTTCTACCCGCAAGACGTTGCGTGTCCATATTTCTGTCTCCTCGTTGAGCTGGATTGTGGAGTGTGTTGTGGCCCAGTGGGGGGTCAACCCGCCCACTACCGCCGGGTGTTAACTCTCAGCTTACACTCGGTGGTCGGCCGTGCACACTATGTTTTTTCTACTCTCTGGGCTCCAGAGAGTCCAGAAGCGCGTGCCACTGTCGACCAAACGACACCCCGGTGTTCACTCTAAGCAAGCAGTGCCAGGGGGTGTTCGATGTAGTGGCGGAACGCCTTCATCCATTCGGCAGCCAGCGCTCCGTCTACTGCACGGTGATCAGCCGAGAGGTTGACGGTCATCACCGTGCCCGCCACCAGTGAGCCCTGCTCCACCACTGCAGCATCTCGTGCGGCTCCCACCGCGAGGATTCCTGACTGTGGAGGGTTCAGGATGGCCTGGAAGGCGTCCGTTCCATACATCCCCAGGTTGCTAATCGAGAAGCTTCCGCCCTCAATTTCTGCCTGGGTGATCTTGCCATCACGGGCTTTTGAGGCCAACGCATTCACCTGAGCGTTGATTTCGGTGAGGCTCATCGACTCCACCCCGCGCAGAACCGGCGTGAGTAGTCCACCCTCCACGGCAACAGCGATGGCGATGTCGACTCTGTTGAAGTAGCGCAGGGCCTCATCGCGCCAGATGACGTTCGCCTCCGGCACGTCCAGCATGGCTTTCGCGACTGCTTTGATGACCCAGTCATTGACCGAAAGCTTGACACCGGTGGCCTCATTCATTTCGGCGCGAGCGGCCAGCAATTTCTCCACACGACAGTCAGCACCCACATAGAAGTGGGGAACGGTCGTCTTCGATTCGGTCAACCTCCTGGCAATCGCCTTTCGCATACCGGAGTGAGGTCGGTCGGTGTATTCGGCGTCACCGGAGACCATTGCCCCTGGGGATACTGCAGTAGCGGGTGTGACTTGAGCCTGTCCGGCAGGAGCAGGAGCAGGAGCAGCTTGGGCCGGCGCGGCCGGCGCTGAAGTGCCGGCGGCGGCCATCGCCTCAAGGTCTTTCTTGACGATGCGCCCACCAGGGCCCGTTCCCATCACCTGGGTGAGGTCAATTCCTGCCTCCCGGGCCCGCTTTCGCACCAGGGGGCTCGCATAAATGCGCCCACCCGATACCGGAGGAACAGCTCCGCTGTGTGCGGGGGATACCTCTACAGCTGAGGGAGCAGGATCGTCTTGTGGAGCCGGAGCGGGCGCCTCGGCCGAGGCGTCGGTGGCTGGGGCGGCCGGTGTGGCAGCGGGCTCGCTGGCACCACCGGATTGGCCGACCGATTGACCGATTCCTGCTGCGGCGAGAGCCGCATCGATATCATCGTCGGTGTCTCCGGGTGCGGCGAAGACGGCAATGGGTGCGCCGACCTCGACGGTGTCGCCCGGGCCCACGAGGACTCGGGCCAAGCGACCCTGTTCTTCTGCCTGGTAGTCGACGTTTGCTTTTTCGGTTTCGATTTCCGCCAGGGTGTCGCCGACCGAGACGTCGCTGCCTTCTTGCATCATCCACTGCGACAACACGGCTTCGACCGCGCCGGCTAACACTTCGGGCATTCGAATGACGACGGCCATTAGCGCCCCCCTCCTGCGTTGATTCGCGCCTGCTCAAGCCCGGCGGCCACGTCGTCGACACCGGCAATCGCGGCGCTCTCGAGGACCTTCGAGATGCTGGGGGAGGCTTCTTGACCGCTGACTCGCATGACCGGCTGGTCGAGGTGGTCGAAGAAGCGTCGCTGAATCTCATCGGCGAGCCAGCCGCCATAGGAGGTGCCCCTGGCGCCCTGTTCGACAATCATCACCGCGTTGGTCTTGGCAATGCTCGTCTCAATGGTGGACCAGTCGATACTCGCCTGGTCCAAAAAGCGCAGGTCGATAATTTCGGCGTCGACACCGGTCTGTTCGGTGGCACTGAGGGCTTTGTGCACCATGGAGAGGTAGCTCAACACGGTGACCTCGGCGCCTTCGCGGACCACCCGCGCAGTTCCAAAGGGAATCTGGTAGTCCAGATCGCCCGCAGGAATGGTGCCCTTATCGCCGTAGAGCTCGACGTGCTCAATCATCAGCACCGGGTCATCACAGGCCAACGCAGCGTTCATCATGCCGACGTAGTCGTGGGGGTTTGATGCCGCCATGATGCGCCATCCCGGTGCGGTCGCAAAGATTCCCGCGGGGTCCATCGAGTGCTGGGATCCGTAACCGGTCCCCATGGCTACTTTGGTGCGAAGCACCAGTGGTACCGGGGATTCGCCGCCAAACATGTGTCGGGCCTTACCGATTTGATTAAACACCTGGTCTGCCGCGACCCACAAGAAGTCGGGGTACATAAATTCGACCACCGGGCGGAAGCGACCATCGAGAGCCATTCCCCCTCCCAGGCCGACAAAAGCGTTCTCACTAATGGGGGTTCCCAGGATGCGCCCGGGATACTTTTCGGTCAAACCCTTGGTGGCACCGTTGGTGCCGCCTTTTAGTCGGTGAACGTCTTCGCCGAGGACGACAATGCGCTCGTCGAGGCCCATCCGGCGGTCCATCACCGCGGCGACCGCGTCGACGAAGCGGACCTCCTCGACCTCGCCGGGCTGGCCTGCCTCCCGGGTATTGGCCCCCGCGAGTTCGCTGAGGTCGCCGCGAACACCCACGTTCACAAAGTCGGTGCTCGGCCACAGGTCGGGTTTGATGCGGCGCACTCCGGCTTTACCGGCCGGGTCCTGCTCGACCAGTTCAGCGGCCGCCTGAGCCATCGCCGACTGCGCCTCGGCGCGAAGCTGCGCGACCTCGTCTTCGGTAATCAGCCCTCGGGTGATCATTTCACTGGCAACCCGGGTCAGTGGGTCGCGCTCGCGCCAGGAGGCTTCTTCTTCTTTGCTGCGGTAGCCAAAGGCCGAACCGGGGAAGGCACCGTTTTGGTGGAAGAAGCGGTAGACCTCTGCTTCGACGACGACGGGGCCCTTACCGGAGCGGGCAATCTCGGCGGCCTTCTGCATCGTGAGGTGCACGGCCAGCGGATCCATGCCGTCCACCTGCAGAGAAGTGATCCCAAAGCCGACTCCGCGACCGGAAAGCCGGGGCTCTCCGGTGGCTTCCTCGACCGTCGTGGAGACCGCGTAGAGGTTGTTTTCGATGAAGAAGACCAGCGGCACATCCCACGCGGACGTGAGGTTCATGCTCTCCAGGACAGATCCGATGTTGACCGCTCCGTCACCGAAGTAGGTGACGGTGAGGTCATCGGTTCCGGCGTGTTGTTGGGCCCAGGCGTTTCCCGCGGCCAGCGGAACACCGCCGCCGACGATGGCGTTGGTTCCCAACGCGCCAGCTTCGTGCCACTGCAGGTGCATGGAGCCGCCTCGACCCTTACAGAAGCCTTGAGCGAGGCCGAGAATTTCGGCGAGTGTTTTCTGCAACACGGTCTGAATTTCCGGTGTGACCGGGGAGTTCTTATCGAAGCCTTGCGGCGCGACATAGCCGAGGGCTTTGGCAAGGAATTGGTGGTGGCCACGGTGTGAGCCGTTAATGGCGTCGGTGGCGCGCAGTCCGACGACGGAGCCTACTGCGCCTCCTTCTTGGCCGACCGACGAGTGTGCGGGCCCGTGGACGAGCCCTTCGCCGGCGAGTTCGAGCACGGTCTCTTCGAAGGCACGGATGAGGTGTAGTTGCACGAGCATGGAGTGCAAGAGTGTGGGGTCCGCGCTATCCCAGTCGGATTTGTCGGAACTGATGTGCACCCAGGGTTCAAGCGGGTGAAGTTTCTTTTCTTTCGCCACAGTGGCCTTCTTCCGTGTCCGGCTCGCGGCGACGCCGCGTGGGTCCCTTCATTGGGGTCGCTGACACGGTACACCAGATAGTATCCAATGTCACCCTTTTTTTGGGAGAAAGGCTGGCGCTTCCGCGTAGTTGCCGTCATACTGGATGCAATCAGCGAGACATGAGGGAGTGTCTGATGCCATTACCGGGAATGCGCGGCACCGATCACATCGGCTTCACCGTGCCCGATCTCGACCAGGCCGAGCGCTTCTTCGTCGACATCATCGGATGCCAGCGCGTCTACGCGCTGGGGCCCTTCGAGCGTGACGATAACTGGATGAATGAGCAACTCAATGTTCACCCGCGCTCGGTCATTAGAGAAAACCGGCACTTTCGCTGCGGCTTTGGCACCAACTTCGAAATCTTCGAGTGGATCACCCCGGAACCGCCCGCACCACAACCCAAAAATTCGGACATCGGTGGCCACCACCTCGCGTTCTACGTCGATGACTTAGACGAGGCGATCGGGTTCCTCACAGACCATGACGTTGAGGTGTTGGGTGAGCCGGTGGAGAGCAAACAAAACGCTACCGGGCAGCGCTGGATTTACTTCCTCACTCCGTGGGGCATGCAGTGCGAACTGGTCAGCTACCCCGACGGCAAAGCCTACGAAGCAGACAGCGACGTCATCATGTGGAATCCGACGAAACCGGGAGAATAGGCGCGTGAGTGAAACCACCCCGGCAGTGCGCGATGGCTCAGCGAGCCATCGCATCGCCGAGGCGGTCCGACAGGCAATCCTCTCCGGCGAATACCAACCGGGGGAGAGGATTGTTCAAGAAGATCTCTCCGAGCGCTACGGCGGATCCCGCATTCCCGTCCGAGAGGCACTGCGCCAGCTGGAAAGCGAAGGCCTGGTGCGCTTGGTGGCCAATACGGGCGCGTGGGTTCAAAGCCTCACCCTCGCGCAGTGCTCCGAGGTCTATCAAACGCGCGAGCGAATCGAGCCCCTCCTGCTTCGCCACTCAGCCGAATACTTCACCGACAGCGTGATCGCCCAGATGGCGAGCTTGGCCCACGAGATGGAGCAGACCGACGACCTCGAAGTGTTTCTCGACCTCGATCGTCAATTTCACTTTGCCACCTACCGGGCGGAAGGCACTTACGTGCTGGGTGATCTCGTGACCCAACTGTGGAATACGACTCAGCCCTATCGCCGCGCCTACACCGGATCTGTCGATCGTGAACACATGCGTCTTTACCACGACGACCACCACATGCTGGTGCGCGCCCTGCGCGATGGTGATCTCGAACTCGCCGAACAGGTCGTCGCCATTCACATCCGCCGCACCCGAGTAAACCTCGAGCGCCACCCCGAGATTTTCCCCGAACCAGACCCCAACACAGGATGAGAGTAAGAACATGGCAATAGCTGTCGTCAACCCCGCTACCGGCGAAACCGTGGAAACCTTCGGCGATCACAGCGCTGAGGAAATCGAAGCCCGCGTGGTCAAAACAGAAGCTGCCTACCAGGCACTGAAAGCCACCGATTATGCCCAGCGTGCCGTGTGGATGAAAAAAGCGGCGGACATCCTCGAAGAGGAAGTCGATGAGCTAGCCACAATGCTGACCATCGAGATGGGTAAGCCCATCGCCCAGTCGGTCGGTGAAGTCCTCAAGTGTGCAAAAAACGCCCGCTTCTACGCCGAAAACGCCCACAAATTTCTCGCCGATGAACCCCTCGAGGACCCCAGCATCGTGGGTGCTTCCACGGCTTACCTGCACTACCAACCCCTCGGTGTCGTCCTGGCCGTAATGCCCTGGAACTACCCTCTGTGGCAGGTCATTCGCTTCGCTGCTCCCGCACTCATGGCCGGGAACACTGGGCTGTTAAAGCACGCCTCCAACGTTCCCCATTCGGCGCTCTATCTGGATTCCCTGTTCACCCGCGCCGGTTTCCCCGACGGGTCCTTCACCACAATCCTCACCGGTTCGGCCCCGATCGCCGGACTGATCGAAGATCGTCGGATCAAAGCCGTCACCCTCACCGGCTCAGAACCCGCCGGTCGTGCCGTGGCCGGACAGGCTGGGGCACACATCAAGCCCGCCGTCATGGAGCTCGGTGGCTCCGACGCCTTCATCGTGATGCCCTCTGCCGACATCGAGCAGGCCTCCACCGTGGCCGTCACGGCGAGAATCAACAACAACGGCCAGTCCTGCATTGCCGGTAAACGCTTCGTCGTCCACGCCGACGTGTACGACGAGTTCATGGAGAAGTTCGTCGCCAAAATGTCCGCACTGGTGGTGGGCGACCCCATGGAGGAAGCCACCCAGGTAGGGCCCCTCGCCACGGAGCGGGGACGCGATGAAATCGCAGAACTGGTCGACGACGCACGCGACAAAGGCGCCACCATTCGCACCGGAGGCAAAGCCCCCGAACGCGCCGGGTGGTTCTACGAACCCACTGTTGTGGATGACCTGAAGCCCGGCATGCGCCTGGTGATGGAGGAAGCGTTTGGCCCAGTCGCCAGCGTCTACAGGGTGTCCTCACGCGAAGAGGCAGCTGAAGTGGCCAACCAGACCACGTTCGGTCTCTCGTCAGCGCTGTGGACCACTGACGCCAGCGATGAAGACTACTTCATCAAAAACATCGAAGCCGGAGCAGTGTTCGTCAACGGGATGACCATTTCCTACCCGGAGCTGCCCTTCGGTGGGGTGAAAGATTCCGGCTTCGGTCGTGAATTGGGTGCCCCGGGAATCCGGGAGTTCTGCAACTTTAAGACGGTCTGGAGGAGCTAGCCATGGCCAAGGTGGGATTCCTCGGACTAGGTTCCATGGGTCAAGCCATGGCTACCCGCCTGGTCGATGCCGGACACGAGGTTGTTGTCTGGAATCGCTCCGAGGCACCCCGAGTGCAGATGGAGCAGGCAGGGGCCACCGCGGTAGATCATCCTGCGAAAGCCCTCGCAGTGGACGTGTCCGTATCGATGCTTGCCAACGACCAGGCTGCCGATGCGGTGTTGTCAGAAGAACACCTTCCCGACCACCGCATCGTGCACGCCAACATGGCTTCGGTCAGTCCCGATATGGGTCAGAGCCTGGCGGAGCGCTTCTCCTCACACGGGCACGGCTATGTGGCCTCGCCGGTGCTCGGTCGACCCCATGTCGCCGCAGCGGGGGGACTCAATATCTTGGCCGGTGGCCAGGCGGCTGATATCGAGGCCCTCCAACCGTTTTATGACGTGATGGGGGCGCGCACCTGGCCGATGGGAGAGGATCCGCGAACGGCAAACCTGGTGAAAATAGCGGTCAACTACAACATCATTCACGCCATTCAGGCGCTCGCCGAATCGGTGGCACTGACCACCGCGGCGGGGGTGAAACCCCAGGACTTTGTCGAAGTTCTCACGAACACGCTCTTTGGCGGTGTGGTCTACAGCGGATACGGCAATCTGGTGGCCGAGCGCGAATACCTGCCACAGGCTTTCTCGTTGGAGCTTGGGTTGAAAGACCTCGGATTGGCAGAGTCGGCAGCGAACGCGGCCGGCATCACCCTGCCGACCAGTTCCGCATTGCGGGCGGTGTTCGATGAGGCACTCGAACAACCCGATTTGGCGGATAAGGATTGGTCGGCGTTGGCTGAGATTACGCTCAGTCAGCTGGGCGAATCCAGAGAGAACAGTTAGCCGGGTTGTGGTTGAAGCCAGATTGTAGGGAGAGAAGATGAGAGTGGCTTTTTGTGGTGCAGGGGCGGTCGGAGCATCGCTTAGTGCCGACATGATCAACGCCGGTGTCGACGTCACCGTCATTGACCCCTGGGCCCCACACGTCGACGCAATCCGCGAATCGGGGTTGAGTGTGAACATGCCGACCGGCACCGAACACACCGCGTTTCATCCGTACCACCTCTATGACGTTCCCACACTGCGGGGAACCTTCGACATTGTCTTCACCGGGGTGAAGTCTTACGACACCAGGTGGGTTGCCGAACTGATGAGACCGTTGATGGGGCCGGATTCGGTGTTTGTGGGCACCCAAAACGGGATGACCATTGATGACGTCTCCGAGATTCTGGGACCCGAGCGGACAGTGGGCTGTGTGGTGGGAATTGCGGCCAATATGCCACAGCCCGGTCTGATCAACCGGGAAGTGACCCGCGAGGGCACCTGGTTGGCCGTGGGGTCTCTGGATGGAGCCATTACCGACCGGGTGCGACAGGTCCACGAGGTGCTCTCTCACGGCGCTCAGGTGGAAATTACCCACGACATTCGCTCCGCGAAGTGGATGAAGCTTTTGGCCAACATTCCAGAGATGTTGCCCTCAGGAATTCTCGGAGCACCGCTGGTGGAGGCCGCCGGAAACCCCACCATTCGACAGGCGATGGATCAGGCCTCCATCGAGGCCTATGGTCTGGCGAAAGCCCTCGGTGTGACGTTTATGCCCTCGCTCGGCATTACCGCCGAGGAGATGCCCGACTCGGAGCAGTACGCACTCGATCTCCTCGACGCCGTTCTGGCACGTTTTTCCCAACCCACTACCCGTGTTGCTGTCCTTCAAGACTGGGACAAAGGTCGCCGGGCGGAGTTGGATGCGTTTTGTGGCTATGTGGTGAAAAAGGGCAAAGAAATCGGGATGCCCACACCGGTAAACGAAGCCATACTCGACATCGCCCACAGGATTGAATCCGGTGAACTAACTCCCTCCTGGGACAACCAGGACCTTCTGGTCGCCGCGGGTGAAGCCGGTAACTAGCGAACCCAGCACCTCACACGCTCAGACACAACGAAAGAGCCCTCCCCATCGAAGGGGAGGGCTCTTTTTACTCTCTGGGGTCCTCTGTCTGCCTCGCCCTGTTTAGTAGGGGTTGGCGACGAAGAGTTCTTGTGCGGGGAATCTGGTGAGGACTTGGGCTCCGTTTTTGGTCACGACGACTTCTTCTTCGATGCGTGCTGCGGAGATGCCGTCGGGGGCGGGGCAGTAGGTCTCCAGGGCGAAGACCATGCCTTCTTGGATTTCTACTGGGTTGGTCATGGAGTTCAGTCGGGAGATGATGGGGCGTTCGTGGAGGCCGAGTCCTAGTCCGTGGCCGAATTGGAGTCCGAAGGCTTCCATTTCGTTGGGGAACCCGAATTCGGTGGCTTTGGGCCAGAGGGCGGCGACTTCGTCGGTTCCGACACCGGGGGCGACTTTCGCAATCGCGGCATCCATCCATTCGCGGGCTTTGGTGTAGGCGTCGTGTTGGAAGTGGTTAGAGCTTCCGACACTAAATGTGCGGTAGTAGCAGGTGCGGTAGCCGTTAAACGAGTGGATGATGTCGAAGAAGGCTTGATCTCCGGGTCGAATGATTTTGTCGGTGAAGTTGTGCGGGTGTGGATTACACCTCTCACCGGAGACCGAGTTGATGGCTTCAACCTGGTCGGAGCCTAGTTCGTAGAGACGTTTCGCGGCGAGAGCAACGATCTCGTTTTCGCGAATGCCGGGTTTCAACACGTCGACAATGTTTTGGTAGACACCATCGACCATGGCGGCTGCTTGGGAGAGCAGCATGATCTCGTCGACGTTTTTGATGGCCCTGGCACCCAACATGTCTTGTTGGATGTCTCGAACGTCGAGGCCCTGTGCTTGCATTTCGAAGAGGAATGCGGGCTCGACGATGTCGACACCGATGGGGTCATTGACGACTCCGGCGTCGGTGAGCATGTTTTTGATGTGCGTGACGGCTTCTTTCATGAGGCCCACTTCGGGGTGGATAGCGCCTCGAAGTCCGAGCATGCCGGCGTGGGAGTGGCCTTCCTCCAACCAGGGGGCAAACAGGCGGTGGTGTTTCGCCGCGGAGCCGAAGTCCCAAATGTGGGGGTTGCCATCGGGCATCAGGAGGGCGTAGCGCGACATTTTGTCGCCCAGTGCACCACCGATCCAGGTTTGGGTGACGTAGCGGATGTTGTAAAAGTCGAACAGGAGGAACGCACCACACTCGGACTGGTTGAGCGCATCCATCGCCCGGCCAAGCCGGTAGTCGCGCAAGCGGTGGAAGTCCACTCGTGCTTCGAAGTCGACGGCCATTGTGCCGTGCGCGGGGATTTGACGGTTGGCGAAGTCCAAGGCGGGAATCAGGGGAGCTGGAGCAGCTTCACGCGATGCGTGGGTCTCAACAGCGGCGGCCTGATCAGTGGAGAGCGAGTCAGACATGGTCTCAATTCGTGTGGTTGGTGGTGTCGTGGTCTGGGTCGTGCGGGTCATGCGATGGTGTTGTGGGTGGGGTGACAAAACACCCCACCCACAACATTTTCACCGAAGTGAAATTAGTGGTTTACCACTCGGGAGCGACCTCTGGGTCGTCCGCGTTTTCAGCAGTCACCTTCACAGAAGGCATGTATGCGGTGACGCGGTCGCCCTGGGCGATCTCTCCGGTGAGTACGCGGTGCATGTACTCGGGAGCGTTCTCACCCTCCCAGCCCGAGGACTGGAACACGGTGCCGTACATCTTGCCCTCTTTTACTAGGGGGTTTCCGAGGACGGTGTTACCGATACCGGTGATGTAGTACTCACTTGCATCCTCACCGAGAGCCTCCAAGGCCTTGACGGCCCCGTCGACCATGCTGTCGTCGGCTGCGTAGATGCCGCCGATGTTCTCGACACCTTCAGCAGCGAGCATTTCTGCAGCGACCTGCTGTGCTCCCGCGGGAGTCCAGTCGGCGTTCTGCTCAGCAACGATGGTCACGTTCGGGCAGTTTGCCTCAACGTGGTCGGTGAAACCATTGTCGCGGTCGATTGCAGTTCCGTTTCCGGCTGCACCGTTGACCTGGATAATGTTCACCTCTTCGTCGCCCACTGCCTCACACATCAGTTCGGCAGAAGCTTTGCCCTGGCCGTAGGTGTCAGGACCCGAGTAGCCGTAGGTCAACGGGGCGTCGGCGGGACCAACGTCAGTGTTGATGACCCAGACCGGGATACCAGCGTTGTCAGCCAACACCAGGCAGGGGCGCACCGCGTCACTCACGGCGGGCCACAGCATGATGCCGTCGGGCTGTGCGGCAACGGCGGTTTCACACTCAGCCTGCTGCTTTACGGCGTCGTAACCCGAGTTGGTGAGCGTAATGTTGATGCCGAGCGCTGCTGCGTTCTCCTGCAATGGCTCGATCAGGGTGCTTCCGTACGCCTGGTCGTTTCCTTGCGGGAAGAGTGCGTACACCTCGAACTCTTCGGCGGCCGCCTCCTCAGTGGTGGCCTCCTCAGTGGTGGCTTCCTCGGTGGTGGGTTCCTCCGTGGCAGCTTCCTCAGCCGAAGCACATCCGGCGAGGGTGAGTCCAGCAACAGCGAGCAAGCCCGCCATTCCCAGTGACTTTCGTGATTTGAACATCAAGTAGCCTCTCCTCTTTCTTTCTCTGTGATTTCGGCCTCCGGGAGGAGACCGTGGTTGCTCCGCTTAACTTGGTGCAACCTTCGCGCGTTTCGAGAGTGCCGAGCGCAGTTTCTCGATAAGCGCGCGAAGACTAGTGGGGTCGGTAATTACTGCCAGGAGCAGGATCGCTCCGATGAGTGTGTTTTGAACCGGAACTTGAATTCCGGACATTAAGAACGTGGTTTGCAGCATGCCCAGCGCGGTCGCTCCCAGCAGGGTTCCCACGATCGAGCCCTTACCGCCCTTGAGGTAGTTGCCGCCAATAATGGCCGCCGCAAAACTACTGAGCAGAACATTCGAGCCCGCGTCCGGCGATGCCGTGGTCAGGGTGAGGGTATAAATCACGCCGGCGAGGGCGGACACGAAGCCGGAGATGATGAACCCGGTAAAGATGCGCCTCTTGACGGGAATTCCCGAATCGTAGGCCGCTTGCCGATTACCCCCGACCGCGAAGAATTCCCGGCCTGCCTTCATGCGTGTGACAAACAACTGGAGCGCAATGAATACGAGGAAGAAGAGCAAAATTCGCGGAGTGAGTGGTCCGAGAACCGGCTGGCTGAAGAGGATGCCGGCATCCTGGTTTTGGAGGTTCACGGGCTCCTCACCCGAGAGCACGAACGCGAGGCCGCTGAGGCCAAAGAGCATCCCGAGGGTCGCAATGAAGGAGGCGATTCCGACAATGGCGACGAAAAACGCATTGACGATGCCGACCGCGATGCCTGTCAGCAGTGCCACGGGAATCGCGATGCGAAGATCCGGGATGACCGCGACGATCACACCAGAAGCCGCGAGTGTGCTGGCCACACTCAGATCGAGCTCACCCATCAGGATGACCGCCGTGAGTCCGAGCGCGACCAAACCGATGAGCGCAATTCGGCCGAGCGTCACGGGGTAGGCGGTGAATACGAGGGGTTCGTAAAAGACCACCACAAGCGAAATGACGGCCAGCAGGATGACTGCACGACCCTCCGTGCGCCTCCTCACAAAAGCCTTTAGTTTGGGACCAAGCCCGGGCTTTTGCAGGTTTCCGAGTTCCATGGTTTGCGTCATTGCTGTCCCAACTTTCGTGACAGGACGTCGAGAGTGACGGCCAAAAGGATGAGCACTCCCAGAGCCAGCTGCTGGAAGCCGAAGGTGAAGCCGAGCAACGTCAACACGTTGTCGAGAACGCTGACGAAGATGACTCCCAGGAGTGTTCGGAGCACGCTCCCGCGCCCTCCAAAGACACTGGTACCGCCGATGATGATGGCCCCCAGTGCTTTGAAGTCAAACCCCTGGGCCATCGTCGACACGGCGGTGTTGGAAAAGGCCGCGAAGACAAACCCGGCGATCATGGCCGCTAACGCGGTCACTAAGAAGGCCCCGACGATGACCATGTCGGTGTTCACTCCACCGAGGCGGGTAGCCCGCTCATTGACCCCGAAGGACTTGACCAAAAATCCGAAGTTGGTGCGGGTGAGCACCAAAGACAGCACCAGTGTTAACCCGAGGAACACGAAGGCCGAGTAGGGGACCGGCCCGACTTTGCCGGATCCGAATACGTCCATGGGGCCGTCCGGGGGTCCAAAGAAAATCGAGCCACCGGAAAAGTACCGAAGCAGACCCAGACCGATATACGTGGTCGCGAGGGTCACGATTACCGCGTTGGCTTTGAATAGCCCAACCGCTAGGCCATTGACCAGGCCGTACAAAATGGCCGCTCCGGTAGCGGCCAGGGCGGCCACTCCGAGGCCATATTCGCTTCCTACCGCGAGGAAAATGACTCCCGATGTCGCCACTTGGGCCACGACGGAGAGGTCGAGGTAGTTGCCACTGATGACGACGAAGGTCATCCCCACCGCGACGATCCCCAAAGGCACCGCGCGGTTGAGAATGTTGGTGACGTTGTCCAGCGAGCCGAAACCGTTCACGAAGAACGCCGCGAAGACGGCCAAGACCACCAGGAACAAGAACACCCCGTTTTGGGTCAGCCACAGCCCCACGCCCGATGTCTTTTTCGGGGCTTCTTGAGCGACCACCTCGGTCAGAGCAATCTGCTCGGTCAGTGATTCTTTCGCCATTACGCACCCACCAATTTCTCTCCAGAGGCGAGTGACATCACTGCCTTTTCCGTCGCATCCTGGTGCCCGATTGAGCCCTGAATCTTTCCGTCTCGTACGACGTGAATCGTGTCGGAGAGCTCGAGCAGCTCAGGAAGGTCGGAGCTCACAATCAACACCGCCGTGCCCTGATCGGCGAGCTCTTTAATCAAGCGGTGAATCTCTGCTTTGGCTCCGACATCAACACCGCGGGTGGGTTCGTCGAGAACCATGACCGCAGGCCGGCGACCCAACCACTTGGCAATCACGATTTTCTGCTGGTTTCCCCCGCTGTACTGTCCGGCCTCGCGCTTAATTTCCGGCGGTCGCAAGCCGACTTGCTCGGCGAGACGCTGGGCGAAGGTGCGGATCTTTTTGATCTGTTGAAAACCCGCAGTGGAGAGCTCTTTGCGGTTTGGCAGGTTGATATTTTCTGCGACCGTCATGGTCAGCGCGAGACCATCGACGCGACGCTCCTCGGGAATGTACCCCACCCCGGCCCGAATAGCAGATTGGTACGAACTGATGATCCGGGTTTTTCCGTCGACGGTAATCGTGACCCGACCGGATTTGCGGGCATCGGCACCGATGATTGCTCGGACTATTTCGGTCCGTCCGGCACCGACCAGTCCCCCGAGACCCACGATTTCGCCCGCCCGAACCTCGAGATCGACGTCATCGACGCTGGGCGCCCGAATTCCTTCTGCTTTCAACACGACATCGCTGGGCGTGGCGTCGCGGTGTGATCCGAGGTCCTTTTTCAGCTCGCGACCGACCATCTGGTCCACGACACCCTCCGGCGTGCTCTCAGCCACCGCGGTCACCGACACCCGCTTGCCATCTCGAAGAATGGTCACGTTGTGACAGATTCGAAACACTTCGGGGATTCGGTGGGAGATGTAGACGATCGCCATGCCGCGCCCCGCAAGACGCTGGAGCATTTCGAGCAAGTAGTCGGTCTCCGCCGGAGTGAGTGTTGCAGTGGGCTCGTCCAGGATGAGCACTTTGGGTTTGCGGGCCACCGCACGAGCAATTTCGACAAACTGGCGAAGAGCGACCGAAAGGCGCGAGATTCGCTCGTCGAGGTCGACGCTGACACCGATTTCCTCGAGCGCTGAGCGAGCGATGTTTTTCATTTCCGAAAAATTGGTGAATCCCAGTGTTGTCGGCGCCGAGCCGAGCAAAATGTTCTCGGCAACAGTCATTTCCGGCACGAGTGAGAGCTCCTGGTGGACCAGGGAGACTCCGAGGTCGATGGACTCTTTCGCGCCACCTTCGAGCTTTACTCCGTCGACGATTACCGAGCCCGAATCTTGTTGGTGCACACCGGCAAGGACCCGCATCAGCGTGGATTTGCCCGCCCCGTTTTCGCCGACTACCGCGTGGATTTCCCCGGGATATACCTCAATGGACACATCGTCGACGGCAATCGCTCCGCCGAATTTCTTCACGATGCTGTGGGCTTCGATGACTGGCCCGGTCGATGAGGACGCAGAAGGTGTCACGTCTGGGGCTCCTTTGCCTAAGTGTGCACGGCCCACATGCTGGGCTGTGCGCCAAGTGTAAACACAGACATAACACCATGTCCACTGACGGTTGCAGATTTACCGAAACGTTATCTATTGCAGAACGCTTCTCAGTGCGCGGAAGGCTTAAAAGTCGTGCCCGTTACGGTGGCCCACGGCGGCAGAATTACTGGTCTCACCCTCGGTGTTTTCGTCGCGGTCCGAGACGAACCACACCGCCCGAACCTCGTCGGGGCCCGAATTCCAAAAACGGTGGGGAATGCGCGAATCGAACGCCAGTGAATCTCCCGGTCCGAGCAGCGCTTCACTAAATCCAATCTGAACGTTCAACACACCCGAGAGAATGACGCCGTATTCCCGGCCAGAGTGGCGAATGTAGTCCTCGGGGGGTTCGCCGCCAGGATTTGGCGCGTACACCACTTCCAAAAATTCGCAGGCTTCTTCGGGTTTGGCCGTCAGCCGCTCCCACCGCGGCCCCGACTGGAGCTTCAAAGTGGGGCGAGATCCGCGGCGCAGCACGATGCCCGACTCATCGAGAGGGCCACCCTCCGCCGTCACATCCGCTTCGTCTGGCGGCGCCAGGAGGGGCCCACCCTCTGGGGTGCTGGCCTCTTCAAAAAGGCTGTCCATCGACACACCCAGGATGCTCACCACGTTGTAGAGGGATCGGACACTAAAAGACGCGAGACCGCGCTCCACCTGCGACACGTGGCTCGCGGACACATCGACCCGTCGCGCCAGCTCCCGCACGCTCATTCCCATGACTTCACGCGCCGCTCGGATGCGGTCTCCCACGACGGCCCACTCCTGGGTTGCATCGGTTGTCGCCTCGGTGCCAGTCACCAGGGTGTCCTTTCCGTCTACACGAATTAACGCGTCAACACTCTACGCCTGTTCTGCCCTGCAACACGCTACTAGGTAGGCCAAGCCCTACCTGGAGCGAACGGTGCCCCGATAGAGGGTCGACCCGGACGGCGGAAGGAAAGCCTGCGCATTAGTGTTCCCTGTCTCGCGTGTGGTCGTGATCCCGCTGTGCGAGGTGGCGCTCATGCCCCTCACATCGCGCAACACGTCGAGGGGTATCGTTTGTCGTCGCCATGAAGCACTGAAGCCCCGACATGGTCGAGGCTTCAGGCAGACAACGTTCCGGAATCCAGCCCGTCGTTCCTCCGGTGTACACCTGTCGAGGCATGTGAATCTGGCTTGGGGATAACTTCCCCCGGGTGGTGTCGGCCTTTCTTACGCTGTGGGCAACCGGTAGGAAGGGGAAAAGCCATGAACACATTCGAGAACCGCCCCGGAGAAAGGGGTGACGTTCCGGGTTGGGTCCTGATCACCCTGATGACGGCGGGGCTCGTGATTGTGATTTGGTCGGCTGCGGGTCCCGCTCTGGCCGGAGTGTTCGAACAAGCCATCTCTCGTGTCACGTCGTTTTAGTACCCGCACGGATGATGCTCGCCCCCCAGGGGTGAACAGCGAGTCTCCCGAGCGGGGTAATGCCCCCGCCGAATTCGTGTTGGTCTCAGGCCTTCTTGTCGCACTCGCGCTCGCAACGATTCACGTCACCCTGGTCGTCCACGTGCGACACACCCTTCACGCCTCGGCGTGGGAGGGCGCCCGGCTCGCCAGCTACTACAACGCCACATCAGAAGACGGGGCTGAATTGACCAGGCGACTCATCATCCAGGGGCTTGGACCAGGCTACGCGCAGAGCGTTGATGCCGGGCAGATAACGGTGGCGGGGCAACCCGTTTCTCTCGTGAGCGTCGTGGCGCCCCTTCCCACAGTGGGTTTGTGGAGTGTGGGTGGTGAGATTCGTGTGGAAGCCACCGCCCCACTGGAGCGACCCGACTAATCGTCGGGAATTAGACGCAGGCCGGGCCTCGCTGGAGTTCCTGGTCGCCGGAGTGGTTCTCTTCATCCCTCTCGTACTACTCACCGTGTCGCTGTGGGGACTGCAACAGGCGGCGCTCGCCACTGATGCCGCTGCCCGCCATGGGGTGCGAGTCTTCACCCAACACACAGCGCTCTCCAGCGCAGTGCCGGGCACCCAGCGGGCGATTTCCGACGCCCTCGAGGCGTTCACCATCGATCACGACGTTGCCGTGTCTCTTCGCTGTCGACCCACGAGTGGTTGTTTGGATCCGGGAAGTTGGGTCGAAATTACCGTCGTGGCCGACGTCCCGCTGGGCGCCATTCCGCTCATCCCCGCCGCCCTGCCCGTGAGCGTTCCCATCACCGGTGTGGCTTCAGCGCAGGTCTCTGACTACCGGGGTGACCCGTGATTCGCAAGTGTGCGGGGGAGCGCGGCTGGACTGGGCAGTTCAGCCCAGAGCGGGGTTCCATGCTTCCGCTGGTCGCTGGCGCGATGGCGCTCGCGCTCGCGGTGTCGATGGCGGTCGTCTCGGCCACCTCGCTCACGATTGAGCGCCATCGCCTCGTCGCGCTCGCCGAAGCGACCGCGCTGCGCGGTGCGGAATCTTTTGATCCCGCGAGGCTTCGTCGAAGTGGCGATGAAGTAGTGGCGCCGCTGGAGTCTGGGCGGGTGGCTGACGCGGCACTCGAGTTTCTCCGCGGCGTTCCGGAGGTTTCCCACCGCGAGCTTCGCCTGATTCGCGCAGATACCCCCGATGGCAGCCGAGCGAGAGTTGTCCTCGAGGCGACCTGGTATGCCCCGCTGTGGTCAGAGTTCTTACCGCTGTCGCTTCCCATCGAAGCCGAGGCGCTCTCGCGCAGCGTCATTCGCTGATGCCTTGGAAACCGCCGTATTGTTCTGAGGGAGATAGGCACTGAGCGAACGTGCAGAAAGCGCTGGAACACTCACAGTCATGACAAATCTTCAGGGAGCATCCGTTCTTCTCGTTGGCGCCACAGGGGGTTTGGGCCGTGAGTTTGCCCAGATTCTTCACCAAAAGGGGGCCCAGCTCACTCTCGCGGGCCGCGACCAGGCCGCCCTCGAGGCGCTGGGAATTCCCGGCGCCACCGTCACCGGCGACATCACACAGGAGGGTGTTCCGGAGCGCTTTGTCCAGGCCGCCGTGGCGGCCCACGGACGCCTCGACGGCGTGATTTTCGCCGTCGGTGCCGTGGCGTTTGGCCCGGCCGCCGAGGTGGCCGATTCGACTCTGGACGCGCTGTGGGAGGTCAACACAAAAGCCCCAATGGCGCTGCTTCGTGCGGCGACACCCGCTCTGCAGGGCTCTGCTGAGGCGGGAGGGAGCCCGTTCATGCTGGCACTCTCCGGAGTGGTGTCCGAATCGCCCACGGCGGGCCTCGCTGCGTATTCAGCGGTCAAGGCCGCCCTGCACGCGCACTTCGCCGCAGCGAGTCGGGAGCTTCGCCGCGTAGGCATCCGGCTTGTTGATGCCAGGCCCGGTCACACCGACACGGAGCTTTCGAAGCATCCGGTTGCGGGACAACCTCCGGCCTTCCCGCAAGGTTTGGACCCGCGCGCGGTGGTTGCCAGGATCGTGGAGGGAATCGAAGCCGACGAGCGGGACCTTCCGAGCACGGCGTTTAGCGCACTGTCCTAACTCTCGGTCGGGTCGTCTCGCCGCCGTGGGTCGGTGATCGGTCCGTCAGGGCTCGGTCAGTCTGGGCTCGGTTATGCGGGCTCGGTCAGTCTGGCCTCGGTTAGTCTGGGATGACGATGTCTGAACTCGATATAACCCAGCGCATCGCCCACGCTCGAGAAAACTTCGACGACATCGCGTCGGTGTTAGATCTGGATCGACTGCGAGAAGAAATCGAGCGACTCTCCGCTGCCGCTTCGGCACCCGACTTGTGGGACGACCCCGAGGCCGCACAAAAAACCACCAGCGCGCTGAGCCACCGCCAATCGGAGGCGAGAAGTATCGAGTCGCTTCGTCAACGCCTCGATGATCTCGACGTGTTGCGGGAGATGGCCGAAGAGGACGCCGATTCGGCGACGGAACTCGCCGCGGAGCTGGACTCCATCGAGCAGGCGCTGGCCGATTTAGAAGTTACAACACTCTTGGATGGCGAATACGACGAGCTGCCGGCCATTGTGACAATCCGCTCCGGCGCGGGCGGAGTGGACGCGGCCGATTTCGCCGAAATGCTCATGCGCATGTATTTGCGCTACGCCGAATCCCACGACTTGCCCACTCGTGTCTTGGACACCAGTTATGCCGAAGAGGCGGGAATTAAGTCGGCCACCATCGAAATCGACGCCCCTTTTGCATTCGGGACCCTCGCCTCGGAGGCGGGCACCCACCGTTTGGTGCGCATGAGCCCTTTCAATTCGGCGGGCAAACGACAAACGTCCTTTGCCGCCGTCGAAGTGGTTCCGCTGATGGCCCAAGTCACCGAAATCGACATCCCCGAAAACGACATTCGAGTCGACGTATTTCGCTCGAGCGGCCCCGGAGGGCAGTCGGTGAATACCACCGACTCGGCGGTGCGCATCACCCACCTGCCCACCGGCATTGTGGTCTCCTGTCAAAACGAAAAAAGCCAGATCCAAAACCGCTTGGCGGCGATGCGCGTGCTCCAGTCGCGGTTGATGCTCCTCCAGCGTGAGCAGGAAGCCGCGAAGAAAAAAGAACTCGCGGGAAACATCACCGCCAGCTGGGGTGATCAAATGCGCAGCTATGTGCTCGCGCCCTACCAAATGGTCAAAGACCTGCGAAACGATTTCGAGGTGGGTAACCCCCAAGCCGTGTTTGACGGGGAAATCGACGGTTTTATTCGCGCGGGAATTCGCTGGCGTAACGCACCCGATCGAGTGTCGTAGCGGGGTCTGGCGAGAGCGGAGACCTACGCTTATTACGCCATGATTCTCTTCGACCAGGTCTCCAAGGTCTACCGAGGCGCCGCCCAGCCGGCGCTGTCGAACGTGTCGCTGGATATTCAACCCGGTGAGTTTGTCTTCCTCGTGGGCTCGTCTGGTTCGGGTAAGTCGTCTCTGCTGCGGCTGATGCTCAAAGAGGAGCGCCCGAGTGCCGGCAGCGTTCACGTTCTGGGTCAAGATCTTCGGCGGATTCCCGCGAGGAAAGTTCCCATTTTCCGACGCAGTTTGGGTGTGGTGTTTCAAGACTTTCGGCTCCTGCCCCAAAAAACGGTTTTCGACAATGTCGCCTTCACCCTCCAAGTGATCGGGAAAAGCCAAGGGTTTATCCACGAGGCAGTACCCGATGTCCTCCAAACGGTGGGACTCGCCTCTAAGGCCGAGAATTTCCCGCACGAGCTCTCCGGCGGTGAACAGCAGCGGGTCGCGATCGCCCGCGCCGCGGTCAATAAGCCCGCGATTTTGCTCGCCGATGAGCCCACCGGAAACTTGGACCCGGCCACCAGCGCGGGAATTATGAACGTCCTCTCGCGGATTAACGCCTCCGGCACCACAGTCTTGATGGCCACCCACGACGCGGGCATCGTGAACCACATGCAGCGTCGGGTGGTGGAAATCTCGAAGGGTCGCATCGTCCGAGACGAGCACCAGGGCGGTTACCAAACCAGCACGATTCCACTGGGTGAAGCCGATACGGCACCCACCCCGGTTCAGTCGGAAGACGGCGCGACGACGACACCGATTCGTCAGAGGGTGGACCTCTCGGTCGACCCCGACGAAGTGCCCGCCTCATTTCCCTGGGAGCTTCGCGCGTGAGGATTGGTTTTATCCTCCGCGAGGTGGCAACCGGCCTCGCCAGAAATGCCTCGATGGTGGTCTCCATCGTCTTGGTGACGTTTATTTCGCTCACTTTTGTGGGGACCGCGGTGCTGCTGCAGTCGCAAATTGGGGAGATGCGCAACTATTGGTTCGATCGCGCCCAGGTGGCGGTGTATCTGTGCACGGACTTTTCGACCCTGGGTGGCTGCGACCAGCAGGAAGCGACCACCGACCAGATTCGGGCGGTCGAAGCACAATTGGAATCGGCGAGCCTCAGCCCCTACATCGAGACGTTTTATTTCGAAGACCGGCAGATGGCCTTTGACAACTTCCGGGAACAGTTCGCCGGTAGCGCCGTGGTGGACCTGGTCTCACCGGAGTTTTTGCCGGAAACGTTTTGGGTGAGCCTGGTCGATCCGCAGCAAACCGACCTCATTTTTGAGGCGATGGCGGGCCTTGCGGGTGTGGAAAGCGTGGTCGATCAGCGAAGCTACCTGGACCAGATTTTCGCCCTCCTAAACGCGGGCAGTATCACCGCGGTGGCCGTCGCGTCGTTAATGTTGGTCGCCGCCGCCCTACTGATTTCGACCACAATTCGCCTCAGCGCCTTTTCCAGGCGTCGGGAGCTGGGAATTATGCGACTGGTCGGCGCCTCAAACCGTTTCATTCAAACCCCGTTTGTCTTAGAGGGTGTGGTCGCCGCACTCGCGGGCGCCGTGTTGGCCAGTGGTGCGGTGTGGGCGATCGTGCACTACTTTGTGCGCGGCTACCTGGTGGAGGCCCTGCCGACAACCGTGTTTATCGGCTACGACGAAGCGTTTGCGGCGATGCCCATCTTGTTGGCGACCGGTGTGATCCTCGCCGCTCTGGCCTCCTACGCATCGATTAGCCGGTACCTTCGGGTGTAGCCCGGGAACGATTTCCCGGATGGACCGAGGGGGTGAATCGTGGCGAGGGAAGCGGGTGAAAAGCTCGTGGCGAGCAATAAGAAAGCCCGGCACGATTTTCTCATCGAGGACACGATTGAAGCGGGCCTGGTCTTAAGCGGTACCGAAGTGAAGTCGCTTCGCGCCGGCCGCGCCTCGCTTGTCGACGCCTACGCCACGATCGACCGCGGTGAGGCCTGGATCGAAGGAATCCACATTCCCGAATACACCCAGGGGACGTGGACGAACCACCCGCCACGGCGAAAGCGCAAACTGTTGCTCCACCGCCGCGAAATTGATCGGCTCGCGGGTCAGGTCTCCCGCGGCGGATACACCCTGGTGCCGTTGAAGCTGTATTTCTTGGATGGCCGGGCGAAAGTGGAAATCGCGTTGGCCAAGGGTAAACGCGAGTTCGATAAGCGACAGACTCTGCGGGAAAAGCAGGATAAGCGCGAAGCGGAACGGGCGATGGCCAAGCGTAACCGGGGAGAGGCGTAAACCGGTCGCTCTCATCCTCGAGGTCTAGACTCGGAGGCGATGTCGACTTCAGCTGATACCGGGTCATCCCGGCCCTCGACTGCCGCCATTCCCATCCTCAGTCCCGAGGAACAAAAGGTCCGCTGGCGCGCCTACGCCATTGCGGTCGCCGTGGCGTCTTTGACCATTCTGGACCTGGCCAAAATCAATGTGGCAATCCCGGCCATCTCGGATGATTTGGGTGCGAGCGCCACCCAGGTCCAGCTTCTGGTCGCCGGTTTCGTCCTCGCCTTCGGGCTTCTGCTGGTCCCCTCCGGTCGCATTGGCGACCTCTATTCCAGGCGCAACATGTTTTTGGTGGGCCTCACTCTCTTTACCCTCTCCAGCCTCGCCGGGGCACTCTCACCGACGATTGAACTCTTGGTCGCCAGTCGAATCGCCCAGGGCTTTGCCGCCGGTGTGTTGATGCCCCAAGTCTTGGGTCTCATTCAGCAACTGTTTTTAGGCAAGGAGCGCGGCCGAGCGTTCGGCATTTTTGGCGCGGTGATTGGCCTCTCGACGGCGTTTGGTCCCACCCTGGGGGGAATTCTGGTGGGGGTGGGCGGCTCCAGCTTCGGCTGGCACTTGCTGTTTTGGATGAACGTTCCCCTGGGGATCGCGGCATTTATCGGCGCGGTGCGCCTACTGCCCAAAAAGCAGGACGTCCCCGACTACGTGGTGAAAGATTTCGACGTGGTCGGCACCACCCTGCTCGGGGTGACCGTGTTTTCTTTCATGTTGCCGTTTGTGCTTACCACCGGCACCGACACCGATGACGCCGCGCGCTGGTGGTGGTTGGTCTTGGCCGTGGTGGGCGGTGTGGCGTTTGGCTCCTGGGAGAAGGGTTATTTGGCCAGGGGCCGGGTCGCCATTATCGACTTCACGCTGTTTCAGGTCTCGTCCTTTCGAAACGGTGTGGCGATTTCCAGCTTCTATTTCGCCGCCCTTCCCGCCACATTTATCGCTCAAACACTGTGGCTGCAAAACGGTTTGGGTTTTTCTCCCGTGGTGGCGGGAATGGTGACGATTCCGTTCGCCCTGCTCTCGGCGCTCAGTTCGTGGCGAAGCGGTTTAGTCGTCCACCGCTACGGCCGCATTTTGGTCGTCGGGGGCTTAATCCTGGTGATCACGGGTTTTGGCAGCACCCTGGTGCTGGGTTACCTGGTCCCGAACGAGTGGATGGCCTGGGCGGTCGCGGCCTCGATGGCCGTGGCGGGCTTGGGTGGCGGTGCCGTGATTTCGCCGAACCAAACCCTGATGTTGGAAGACATTCCGGTGCGTGAGGGTGGCCTGGCGGGCTCCATTGCGCAATTGGGTCAGCGCATTGGCACGGCGATTGGTCTGGCGGGGGTGCTCTCCGCTCTGTTTTACGGCGTCAGCCAAGCAGGTGATGTGGTGAGTGACGAGGCCTACCTGCAGGGTTTCACCCTGGCGGGTGTGTCGTCGGTTGCCCTGGTCATTGCCTCACTGGTGTTTGCCCTGTTGGATATGAGCCAGAGGAAAAATCCGGTCGTTCGTCGATAGATTTCTCTCCTCGGGGGCGCCCGAGTGACTCCCAGCCCATCCGAGGGTGGAGGCGTCCGGCAGCTGGGAAAAACCTGGTGCCCGGGTGTCCTGGGGTGTACACTGGAGGGCTGGCTACGGTCAGTTGATAACTCCACAGTGGCAAAACAGCTTCACGAGTGATTCACCATGGGGATGATCGGTTTCGACATTGCTAATGAGTCGGAGAGAAGCGGGTCGAGAACGCAGGGTTGTCTCGTTAACGCCCCCTGCATACCAATAGGTGCCAATACAAAGCGCGCCGACTTCGCCCTCGCTGCCTAGTAGCTAGCGAGCCCGAAGTCCGTCAGACCACGTGAGCCTTCAGCGTGGATTCTGGCGTCATGGAGAAGGCTAGCTGGGTGGTGGCGTGTCAGCGCCACTCGGGACTTTTACTGACACTGGGCCTGTCGTTCACGGTGCGTGTGCCGAATGGACGGGGTCGAGAGACACGACATCACGCGCTACACCCGTAGAAGACTTCGTTTGGTAGTAGTGGACGGGGGTTCAATTCCCCCCATCTCCACCCAGTGCACAAAGGCCCCGCCCATCGGCGGGGCCTTTGTTGTTTTCTGTCGACAAGCGCTCACGGTCGGCCCCCGAGTCGTTATCAGAAGGTGAACCGGTGAATAATGGAACCGGTTCGGTACCCTGCTGGCCTAGGTCTCGCGGTGGCGGAGTGATTTTTCGTCGACAGCTTGGCTGGGGCTGGCCTCACACCGGGGGCTCTAGCGCGCGACCCCCTGGAGGGAGCCCACAGTGTCTAGCCCGGGGTCAAAGACCACGCAGTAGATGGAGCGGTCTCCCAGCGCCCAACTACTGGCCGTGGGGTAGTAGTAGTGGTAGTTCAGCTGTGATGCGGCAAAGTCGAGGCCCACGAACCGCCCAAACTCTGCCATGCACTCTGTGGTGGCCACAGAGGCCACCTCGTCTACACCGGGGAAATCACCGCCCTCCAGGACGACCTCGGCGAAGACTTCCGACTGGTGGGGCTCTGTGCAGGACACGGAGGGAATCTCGGTGAGGTCTTGGGCGAGTGGCTGATCCACGTCGTTGAGGCAGGTGCCCACCTCCAATTCCAGCACCGACACCGAGGCGCTCGCCGCACTGTCATCGACGGTGTCTGTGGAGGTAGCTGGACCCGCCTGGCATCCCGCGAGGATCAGCAGCCCGCTCACCACCAACCCCACGTAACGTGGCCTACTCGGCCTCGCGGCCATCAGCTGTGGCCTCGCATGATGGCGAGAACATCGTCGTGGAGGAGCTGGTTGGTGGCAAGGGCGGATCCTGCCCCGAGGTCTTGTGAACCATCCAGAGCGCTAAATCGGCCCCCCGCTTCGGTGACAATCGGCCACAGCGCAGCAATGTCATAGGGCTGCAGGTCAAACTCACCGGCCACTTCCAATAACCCTTCGGCGACGAGCATGTAGGACCAAAAGTCGCCGATCGCGCGTGCGCGCCAGACCGATTGAACCAGGCTCATCAGTTGGTCGTGGGCTCCCGCCTCCAACCAGCCGGGAAGGCTGTTGTAGCTGATGACGGCCTGGTCGAGGCTGTCAATCCCGCTCACCCGAATGGGCCTGGTGACACCGTGTTGCCTCGTCCACGCACCACGGCCACTGGCTGCCCACCAGCGTTGGCCGAGCGCCGGCGCACTCACCACACCGACTTGGGGAACACCGTCGATCGTGAGGGCAATCAGCGTCGCCCAAATGGGTAAGCCGCGACTAAACCCGGCGGTGCCATCGATCGGGTCAATGACCCACTCTCTGGTGCTCTCCGAACCCGCGCTGTGTCCGCGCTCTTCGCCCACAATCTGGTCGCGCGGCCTCGCCGCCCGGATGACCGCTCGCACCCTGTCTTCCACCGCACGATCGGCATCGGTGACGGGCGTGGAGTCGACTTTGGTGTCGGTGTGCAGGTCGGCGGCCTGGAAGCGCGCCATAGAGATTAAGTCGGCGTCGGCGGCTGCCGCGAGGGCAAGGGAAAGGTCATCTGCGGGAGAGAAAGTAAGCGCCACGTCTTCAGGCTAGTCGAGGGCGCTAGTCCGAGGCTCGGGCGTGCCCGGAGTGTTCCAGCGCCAAGCCCCGCAGGCGAATCAGCGATTCGGCGCGCGCCCTTTGGCGCGCATCGAGCTCCCCGGTGACCCCCGCCTGGGTGAGAGCGCAGTCTGGCTCCGATTCGCTGTGGCCACAGCCTCTCGGGCAGCGCTCCAGGAAGGGCTGGAGGTCGACAAAACCCCGGTCGATGGCCTCCGGTGTGACGTGGCCCAAACCGAATGAGCGCACCCCGGGGGTGTCGATAATCCATCCCCCATCGGGAAGCTCCAGGGCGCGGCTCGAGCTCGACGTGTGTCGCCCGCGCCCGGTGACGACGTTGACCACACCGACGTCGCGGTGGGCGTCGGGAACGAGGCGGTTGACCAGAGTGGATTTGCCCACCCCGGAGTGGCCCACGGCGACCGTGGTGCGATCGGCCAACAGTCTTCTCAGGGCGGCCTCATCGTCCGGAGCACCATCGGTACCCAGCACCACAACGGGAATGTCTAATTGCGCGGCGTAGTCGCGCAGCCAATCCGCCGGGTGCACATCGGCTTTCGTCACACACAAAATGGGTTCAATGCCGGCATCGAGAGCGGCGATTACGTAGCGATCGATCAGCCTGGGGCGCGGTTCCGGGTCGGCGGTCGCGACCACCATCAGTAAGTGGTCGGCATTGGCGACAATGACGCGTTCGAACTGGTCGGTGTCGTCCGCGCTTCGGCGCAGCACATTGGAGCGCTCCTGGACTCGCACAATCCGGCCCAGGGTGCCCTCGTCGCCGCTCACATCACCGACGACGTCGACACGGTCGCCGACCACGATGGCGGTGTTGCGCAGTTCCCGGGCACGATTGGCTCGAACCCGGGTGGCGCCAGAGTCGTCTAAGACGACGTCGTATCGTCCACGGTCGACTCCGATGACCATTGCGGGGCTGGCGTCGGCGTGTGCGGGGCGCTGTTTACTGCGCGGCCGTCGACCCGCCTGGGCGCTATCGAGGGATTCTTCGTAGGCATCGACCCAGTCGTCATCGCCCAGCCTCGAGCTCACGAATGGTCTCCTCGCAGCATCTGCGACCACAGAGAGACAAAGCCGGGCAGGGTCTTCGCGGTTTGGTCAATATCGTCCACTTCGACACCGGGTACGGCGAGGCCCACCATGGCACCGGATGTCGCCATCCGGTGGTCGCCAAAAGCCTTCCAGGTCCCGGCGTGGAGGGGCGCGGGGGTGACGATGATGCCGTCCTCTGTTTCGGTCGCGACACCGCCCAGGGCGGTGATGTTCTCCACGAGCGCGGCGAGCCGGTTGGTCTCGTGGCCTCGTAAGTGGGAGATTCCCCGAAACGTGGATGTCCCGTGGGCAAAGAGGGCCAGCGTGACGAGCGTGGGCGCCAGTTCACCGGCTGCTCCCAAGTCCATCGAGACGGGCTCGAGGCCGATTCCCGGGCCCACACCGGCGCCCTGGACCATCAGCGTGTCGTCCTCGCGCTCCACCAGGGCACCAAAAGCGCGCAAAAGCTCGGGTAAGCGCCCACCCACCTGGGTGGTGCTTTGTGGCCAGTGGCGAACGGCGACTTGACCGCCGGCGATGAGCGCCGCCGCCAGAAAGGGCGCCGCGTTTGAGAGGTCTGGCTCGATCTGAACATCGGTGGGGTCGATAGGTTGTGGTGTTATTCGCCACTGGCTGGCGTGGTCTGATTCCACCTGCACGCCGCGATCGGCAAGACACTTCAGCGTCATGTCGATGTGGGGCAGGGACGGCACACTCGGGCCCGTGTGGGCGATGGTCAGTGGTGCGGGCAGACGTGGTGCCGTGAGGAGCAGCCCGCTCACGAACTGGCTGGACGCTGATGCGTCGATGGTCACGGTGTGATCGGTGGTGGGCAGAGCCCCCGGTTGCACTTCGAAGGGGAGCCCGATCGTGCCCTGGTCATAGACTTCCGCGCCCAGCTGTCGCAAACCCTCGAACACTCCCGACATGGGCCGGTGGCTTGCGCGCTCGTCGCCTCGAAACTGTACGGGTTGGAAACCCAGCAGCACCATGGGCGGGACAAAACGCATCACCGTGCCGGCGAGACCACAGTCGATCACCGGAGGCGTGTCCGAAATGGATCCAAACGAGATGGGCTCGACTCGCCAGGTCTCGGACCCGGCCGCCTCGTCAATGTCGATCTGGGCGCCCAATACCCGAAGCGCGTCGATCATGTGTTCGGTGTCTCTCGCGCGCAAACCCCCGGAAATGGTGGAGGGTCCACTCGCGAGTGCCGCGAGGACCAGTTCCCGGTTGGTCAGAGATTTTGAGCCCGGCAATTCCAGCGATGCGTCGAGAATTCTTCCGGCTACCGGGGCCTGCCACGACGATGTCGAATCGGGGGAATGATTTTCGCTACCCATTAGTTATTAAGAGTAGCGCCAGACGACAGGAAGTGGGGAGAGCCCAACGTGAGTGCCCAGCAGACACTGCTACACCCCGCGGTGGCGAGCCACGGCCGCCGGAAAACCACACCTACTGCGGTGTGTTGTGCGGCGGGGGCCTCCCGTGGGTTTCCGGGCGAATCATCCCTAGACTGGGCGACAATGGTGGACAATCCGGACAGTGACCTCTCCGCGGACGCCGCATCGGCAGAGCGGTCCTCGGCAGGGCCCTCTTCGACAGGGCCTTCCTCGTCGGAAGATTTTGTCGACCAGGCGATGGTCTTTGCCGACCAGTTGTATGCCGGAGCGATGCGCCTGTCCAAAAATCCTTCCGACGCCGCCGACCTGGTCCAAGAGACCTACCTCAAGGCCTACCAGTCGTTTCACCAGTTTCAACAGGGCACCAACCTCAAAGCCTGGCTTTTTCGCATCCTCACCAACACCTACATCAACCTCTACCGCAAACGCTCCAAAGCCGGTATCCAAGAGGGCTTAGACGACCTCGAGGACTGGCAGGTGGGCGACGCGGCCTCGCTGACCCAATCGAGGGCACGCTCGGCCGAGGCCGAAGCGATCGATCGGATTCCCGACGAAACAATTCGCCGAGCGCTGCAAGCGCTCACCGAGGAGCGTCGAATGGTGATTTACCTGGCCGACGTGGAAGGTTTCCGCTACCACGAAATTGCCGAGATCATGGAGACCCCGGTGGGTACGGTGATGAGTCGGCTCCACCGCGGCCGGCGTGAGCTGCGCGAAGCACTGGGCGACTATCACACCCAGCGGACCCACCCCCAGGAGGTAGACCATGGCTGATTGCGGTTGCGATAAAGCACGCGTGGTGATGGAGGACTACCTCCACGGCGAGACAGACGAACACACCGGAAACGATGTGGCCGAGCACTTGGCGTGTTGCCCGCCGTGTGAAGACGAATGGCGAGTCGGCCAGCAACTCTCCAAGGCCGTGCAGCGCGCCTGCTGCGAGGAGGCACCCGCCGACTTAAAAACCCACATTCTCCAGAGCCTGACCTCCACAGACAACAGATAGCGGGACAACAGCCAGCGGCGCAACAGCTCGCGGGGCCCGAGACCTCTGCCGGAGGGTGTGGCCTAGTCGAACGAGCGGTCGAGAATGAGTTGGAGCTCTTCGCCGCTGCGCTTTGACGAACCCGTCGCCGGTGATGCGGCGGCGGGACGTGAAATGACGCGCAACGTCGGCAGCTCTGCCCCCAACGATTCCACCGCCATGAACGGCCAGGCACCCTGGTTTTCTGGTTCGTCTTGAACAAACACGTATTCCGCGTTCGGGTAGGACTCTAGCTCGGCGCGGAGTGCTTCGGCGGGGAGCGGGTAGAACTGCTCCATTCGAACCAGTGCGACGTGCTGGGCGCCGCGAGATTCGCGCTCAGCGGCCAAGTCGTAGTGGATTTTGCCGGCGTGAATGAGTACCCGGGTCACCCGGGAGCGATCGGTGATGCTGTGATCGCCGATCACGGGTTCGAATGTCCCCGTGCTGAGTTCCTCGACACCGCTGGAGGCTCCCTTGAGCCGGAGCATGGCCTTTGGTGAAAACACCACGAGCGGTCGACGCGGGCGCTGGTAGGCCTGGCGGCGAAGCAGGTGGAAATAGGAGGCCGGAGTCGAGGGCCGGGCGATGGTCATATTGTTTTCGGCCCCCAACTGCAAGAACCGTTCGATCCGCGCAGAGGAGTGGTCGGGGCCTTGGCCCTCATAACCGTGGGGGAGGAGCAACACCACGCCGGAGCGCTGTCCCCATTTTTGCTCTGCCGAGGAAATAAATTCGTCGATCACGGTTTGGGCGCCGTTGACAAAGTCACCGAACTGGGCTTCCCAGAGTACGAGGGCGTCGGGGCGCTCCACCGAGTAGCCGTATTCAAAGGCGAGCGCCGCGTATTCGCTCAGCAGCGAGTCGTAAATGGACAACCGGGCTTGGGTGTCCGAGAGGTTCATCAGGGGTAACCACTCTTGACCGTTGACCCGGTCGTGCATGACCGCGTGGCGTTGGACAAACGTCCCACGCCTGGAGTCTTGGCCGACCAGCCGCACCGGTGTTCCCTCCAGCAGGACTGAGCCGAGGGCTAAGAGCTCACCAAAGCCCCAGTCGATGTCGCCGTTTCGGCTCATCTCGAAGCGCTTAGTCAACAGCGGCATCAATTTGGGGTGAACGGTGAAACCGGGGGGAATGTTCTGGTGGGCGTCGCCGATGGCGTGGAGGACATCGGTGTGTACACCGGTGGTTTCGGGAACCTCGACGCGGTCGTCTCGCTGAGCCGTTGGTCGCTCCACACCGCTGATGGCTCCCTGGTCCGCAGACGCTACCTCGATGACTCCGGTCTGAACCGCGTGAGTCTCCGCAAAAGCCTCTTCGAGGCGTCGCTGGAAGTCGGTTTGGGCGGCTTCGAATTCCTCCGGGGTGATATCGCCTCGACCGACCAACGACTCGGTGTAGAGGTTTCGCACGCTGCGCTTGGCTTCGATGAGGTTATACATCAGCGGTTGGGTCATCGACGGGTCGTCACCTTCGTTGTGACCGCGACGGCGGTAGCACACGAGGTCGATCACGACGTCGGAGTGGAACTCTTGGCGGTACTTAAACGCCAGTTCGGCCACACGCATGACCGCTTCGGGGTCGTCGCCGTTGACGTGGAAGATGGGAGCCTGAATCGTTTTGGCCACGTCGGTGGAATAGACGGTGGAGCGGGCATCGTGGGGCAGTGTCGTGAAACCGACCTGATTGTTGACCACCACGTGGACCGAGCCGCCGGTGCGGTAGGCCCGCAGGCGCGACATTTGCATGGTTTCAAACACCACACCCTGGCCCGCCATCGCCGCATCGCCGTGGATGAGAACGGGCAACACCCCAAACCGGCCCGGTTCCAGACGGTCCTGTTTGGCGCGGACGATTCCTTCCAACACCCCGTTGACGGCCTCCAAGTGGGAGGGGTTGGCGGCGAGGTAGACGGGAATGCTGTGGCCGCCGGGGCTCGTATACGCCCCTTCGGTGCCCAGGTGGTATTTCACGTCACCGGAGCCTTGGACGCTGCTGGTGTCCTGTGTTCCCTCGAATTCGCGGAAAATTTGCCCGTAGGTTTTACCCGCAATATTGGCCAACACGTTGAGTCGGCCGCGGTGGGCCATGCCGACCGCCACCTCATCGAGACCCGTTTCGGCGGCCTGCTGGAGGATTTCGTCCACCAGGGTGATCGTGGATTCGCCGCCTTCGAGGCTGAAGCGCTTTTGGCCCACGTATTTGGTCTGCAGGAAGGTCTCGAAGGCTTCCGCCTGGTTCAACTTCGAGAGCACTCGCATTTGCGCGTCGTGGGCGGGTTTCTCGTAGGGCTGCTCCAGGTGGGATTGGAACCAGCTGCGCTGTTCGGGGTCTTGGATGTGCATGTATTCGATGCCGATGGTGCGGCAGTACGAATCGCGAAGAACACCCAAGATTTCGCGCAGCAGCATCGTGCGTCGGCCGCCGAAGCCGCCGGTGACGAACTCACGGTCGAGATCCCAGAAGGTCAACCCGTGGCTTTCGATTTCCAAATCCGGGTGGGAGCGTTGGCGATACTCCAGCGGGTCCACATCGGCCATGAGGTGGCCGCGCACCCTAAACGAGTTGATCAGTTCTTGAACGCGCGCCGTTTTGTTGACCGCATCCGCCGGGTCGACGGCGATGTCTTCGGCCCAGTGGATGGGCATGTAGGGAATACGCAGCGCGGCGAAAACTTCCTCGTAGAAGCCCCCACCACCGATCAACAGCTCGTGGATTTTGGCGAGGAACTCGCCCGAGCCCGCACCCTGGATAACCCGGTGGTCATAGGTGGAGGTGAGGGTAATCGTTTTACCAATGCCCAGTTCGGCCAGGGACGATTTGGCCGAGCCTTGGAATTCGGCCGGGTATTCCAGTGCACCGGCACCGATAATGCAGGCTTGGCCCTTCATCAGGCGGGGCACAGAGTGCACGGTGCCAATACCGCCGGGGTTGGTCAGAGAAATCGTGTTGTCCTGGAAATCACTGGCCTCCAACGCCCCCTCACGGGCGCGTTTGACCACGCTTTCGTAGGCGGTGAGAAACTCCTGGAAGCCCATGTGTTGGCAGCGTTTAATACCGGGAACCACGAGCGTGCGACTGCCGTCGGGTTTGGGCATGTCGATCGCGATACCGAGGTTGATGTTCGCCGGTTTGACCATCACGGGCTTGCCGTCTTGGACGTCGTAGTAGACGTTTTGGCTGGGCAGCTCCTTGGTCGCTTTCACCATCGCCCAGGCGATGAGGTGGGTGAAGGAGACCTTCCCCCCTCGGGCGCGGCGCAGGTGGTTGTTGATGACGATGCGGTTGTCGATCATCAATTTGGCCGGAACCGTGCGCACGCTGGTGGCGGTGGGCACCTCCAAGGACTCATCCATGTTGGTCGCGATTGCTTTGGCAATCCCGCGCAATGCGGAGACTTCGTCACCTTCGGGTGCGACCTCGGCCTCGGGAGTCTCGGCTTTTTTCCCGCCGGCAGCCGGTGCTTCTGCCGGAATGGGTTGGGGTTTTGGCCCAGTCGAGGTGGTCTTGGCTTGGGGGGTGGTGATGGACCCGGTCGTGGGCATAGAGATTTCGCCCGTGCGGGGTGGCTCGACCTGAGCGGTGCGAGGCGCCTCGGGAAGATCCGGTGGTGCCGGAGGTGCTGACTCAGACGTCGACTGGTGGTGGGCGGTCGGAACCTCGCTCGCTCGGCCCTCGAAGAGGTCCCGCCAGGCCGGGTCGACCGAATCGGGGTTTTGTTGAAACGCTTCCCACATTTCGTCCACCAACCACTGGTTGGCTCCAAAATCGTTGCTGTCTACACCGACGGGTGACTGTGTGGTGTCCGATTCCGACACTTCGCGATGCCCACTCTCAACTGTGCTAGTCCGATAGGTCCGGCAAGGTTGTCTCAATGTTAGCGCGTGGCAACCGGTGAACGTTCACCAACGCCCCGGCGAGTGTGCTGTTATTGTGTAGCCACCATGGGAGAACCTCCGTCTGCGCCAGCAGATTCCGGTCATAGACCGCGGGGCACTCGAATGAGTGCCCGATGAGTACTGAACTCATCCTGCTTGTCACGGGAATCCTGTTAGCCATCGGCACCGGGGTTTTTGTCGGCAGCGAATTTGCCCTGCTGAACTTGGACCGCTCCGAGTTGGAAGCCAGGCGAGAGCGCGGGGTCAAGGGCTACGGCCCCACCATCGCCGCACTCAAGCGCACCTCGACCCATCTCTCCAGTGCCCAGCTCGGCATTACCCTCACCACTCTGCTCGCGGGGTACACCCTGGAGCCCTCGATTAGCTACTACCTCGCGGGTCCGCTCCGAGGCCTCGGCTTGGGCGAGGATTTCGTCCGACCGGTCGGGGCGGTCTTAGCCATCGTGTTGGCGACCGGACTGTCGATGATCGTCGGCGAGTTGGTGCCCAAAAACTATGCTCTCGCCGTGCCGGAGGCGACGGCGAAAGTCCTGATCCCCCTGCAGTTGGCCTTTACCTGGACGTTTCGTCCCTTCATCGCGGTGCTCAACGGCAGCGCCAACAAAATCTTGCGCGCCGTGGGCGTCGAGCCCAAAGAAGAGCTCTCCGCGGCGCGCACCGCCGATGAGCTCTCCGCGCTGGTGCGTCGCTCCGCGCTGCACGGCCTGTTGGAGCAAGACACCGCTACCCTGCTCTCGAGGACCCTCGCGTTTGCCGAGTTGAAGGCGGAAGACGTGATGACACCGCGCACCCGGGTCGAATCGGTCCACCGCAGCGACACCGCCGAAGCCATTGTGGCGTTGGCGGGTCGCACCGGGTTGAGTCGTTTCCCCGTCATCGACGAATCGATCGACGAAGTCCGCGGTGTCGTCCACATCAAAGCGGCGATGGCGGTGCCGCGCGAGCGACGCGGCGACGTGCCGGCCTCAGCCCTACAGTCAGAGGTCGTCCGGGTACCCGAGACGATGCCCCTCGATGCACTGCTCACAGAACTTCGCGGCCGCGGTTACCAGTTGGCCATCGTGCTCGACGAATACGGCGGCACGTCGGGTGTGGCCACGCTGGAGGACTTGGTGGAGGAGCTCATCGGTGAGGTCTCCGACGAGCACGATCGCCGCCCGCTCGATGTGGTCCGCGCCAGAGACTGGTTTACCTTCCCCGGGCGCTGGCGCCCCGACGAATTAGAAGACCAGACCGGGGTCGCGCTTCCCGAGGAGGGCCACTTTGAAACGGTCGCCGGGTTCGTCATCGAACAGTTGGGACGCCTGGCTGAAGTGGGCGACACGGTGACAATCGATTCGGGCACGATTCGCGTGGAGCGCCTCGATGGCCGCCGCGTGGAGCGCCTGCGTTTCACCCCGGATATTAAACCCGAGGAGGTGGAACTGCTGTGAGTGAGGACTGGTGGGGCATTTTTTGGCTGTTTTTCCTCCTGGCGGGTAACGCGTTTTTTGTGGGCGCCGAATTTGCCGTCATTTCGGCAAAGCGCTCCCAAATTGAACCCCGGGCGGAAGAGGGCTCCAAACGCGCGAAGACCGCCCTCTACGCGATGGAGCACGCCACGTTGATGTTGGCGACGTCCCAGTTGGGCATTACCGTCAACTCGCTGCTGATCCTGTTGGTCAGTGAGCCGGCCCTGCACCACCTCTTGGAAATTCCGCTGGGATCAATCGGTATCGACCCGGCGTGGGTGAGCACCATTGCCTTCATCATTGCCCTGTTGGTCGTCACCTACCTGCACGTGGTGCTGGGCGAAATGGTGCCCAAAAACATTTCGTTCTCACTGCCCGAACAAGCAGTCTTGCTGTTGGCCCCACCCCTGGTGCTCGTCTCCACGATTATTTCGCCCATCATCCGCGGCCTGAACGCCGTGGCCAACGCCATTTTGCGACTGACCGGGGTCGAGCCCAAACAGGAAGCAACCAGCGCCTACACCCTCGATGAGGTCGCGACAATTGTCGCCGAATCCACCCGCGAAGGAATTCTCGAAGACCACACGGGGGCGCTGACGGCTGCATTTGAATTCACCGAAAAAACGGCGCGTGATGTGGCCATCCCGCTCGCCGATTTGATCACCCTGCCCGAAGGGGCCACACCCCACGACGTCGAGCACGCGCTCGCCCAGCACGGGTTTAGTCGCTACGTCCTCGTCGATGACGACGGTGAACCCAACGGTTACCTGCACATTAAAGACGTCCTCGACATCGATCCCCAGCAGTACGACTACCCGCTCCCGCCAAAACGCTTGCGCTCACTGATTTCGGTGGTCGCCGATACGGATCTGGAAGACGCTATGGCGATGCTTCGGCGCACCCGCTCGCACCTGGCCCGGGTGATGGACGAATCCGGTCAGACCACCGGGGTGTTGTTTCTCGAAGACATCATCGAGGAGCTCGTCGGTGAGGTGCGCGATGCGACCCGGCGCGGGGTGCGAAGTCAGGGGCGCTAATGGCGGGACTGTTTGAACTCACCCTCGACGATGTCACCGGCATCATCCAGGCTCCACAACCCGAAGACGACAAGTATTCGCGCGGAGTAGTGGGACTCGCTGTGGGTTCCGACGATTACCCCGGGGCGGCAGCGCTCGCCGCCGAGGCGGCAATGCGCGCCGGTGCCGGCATGGTCCGCCTGATTGCCCCGACCCGAGCCGCCGAGCTCGCCCTCCACACGCGCCCCGAAATTGTCGCGGTTCCCGGGCGAATCGATTCCTTGGTGGTGGGCTCCGGTATGCCAGAAGGCTCCAGTGCGGACATCACCGCGCGGGTCGCGCTGTGTGAACTGGGTGACCACGCACCGCGAATCATCGACGCCGCGGCGCTCGGTGACGCCCCACACATCGGGGGGCCAAGAATCCTCACCCCGCACGCCGGTGAAATGACCCGCCTCGCCCAGGCGCTTCACCTGCCCGGTGCGGACCCTTCCGCCTGGGCGGAGGCGCTCGCCGCGCACTGGGGTGTGGTCGTGGTGCTGAAGGGCCACCGACCAGAAATCTTTCACCCCGAAGGCCTCGCCTACCGCCTCCCGGCCGGGACCGCGTGGTTGGCGACGGCGGGGACCGGTGACGTATTGGCGGGGCTATTGGGCGCCCTGGGGGCCCTTCGTCGCCTCCCGCAGTGGTCCTTTGACGACTTGGCCTTCACCGCGGCCGCCGCTGTCCTGGTTCACCAGGAGGCGGCCTCCAGGCTCAGTCGACACTCTGGTGCCGGCCAACCCGGTCCGGTATTGGCGCTGGAGCTCGCCCGGGAGCTCTCGCCCGTGGTGGCGTCGCTTGTGGGCCAGGGCGATGAAGACGACTCGTAGGGCGCAGAGGCACCTGGTTTTTCGGCGTCGGGTGTGTGAGGCGTCCTGTTGTTAGGCGTCGTGCTCGAGGAGTCGGCGAATTTCTGCCCCCACGGGTTCCGATTCGATGAGAAAACCATCGTGACCAAACGGCGAAGAGACGACGGCGGGCTGGGCGTCTGCGCTGATGAGTCCGGTGATGTGGGCGGCGAGGAATTGTTGCTGATCCAGGGGGAACAACCGATCCGAGTCGATACCCACGACGATGGTCGGCATCGTCAGCGACGCCAACACCTCGTGGAGTGAGCCGCGGCCGCGGCTCACATCGTGGCTGTTCATGGCGTGTACGAGGGCGAGGTAGCTGTTGGCGTCAAAGCGTCTGGTGAACTTGTTTCCGTGGAAGTCGAGGTAACTCTCCACCGCAAAGCGACCGTGATCGCCCAGCGGCGAGCGTTTTCCCTGCCAACTGCGCTCAAATCGCTCATTGAGTTCCGTGGCGGAGCGGTAGTTCAATAACGCCATGCGTCTGGCGAGAGCCAACCCGCGGTAGGGGCCTTCGTCTTCGTCGTAGTAGTCACCGCCGTGAAAGGACGGGTCGATGTTGATCGCTTCCAGTTGGACCGAGTTCACTCCCAATTGGTCAGCGCTGGTCACCGCGGTGGTGGCGATCAGGCCCAGGCGAGCCGTGGCCTCGGGGGAGTACAGCGCCCACTCCAGAGCGTGCATTCCGCCCATCGAGCCGCCGATGACGGCGTGAAAACGCTCGATACCGAGCTCGTCGGCGAGTGTCCGAATGGGCTGGATTTGGTCACGGATGGTGAGGTAGGGAAAGCGCGAGCCCCATTCGTGGCCATTGGGAGCAACCGTGGCGGGCCCGGTAGATCCTTGACAGCCGCCCACAATATTGGGAACGATGACCGCCCAACGTTCGGTATCCACCGCCAATCCGGGGCCGACAATGCCTGACCACCAGCCACCGGTGGGGTGGCCGGGCCCGGCCGGGCCCGTCACGTGGGAGTCGCCGGTGAGTGCGTGAAAGACCAACACAGCATTGGACCGGTCGGCGTTTAGTTCACCGAACATTTCGTAGGCGATGCGCACGTGCGCAATGTTTTCGCCCGTTTCCGTCTCGAGGGGACCGGTCTGCGCAAAGCGTCGACTCCCCAGGTGATCACCGTCTCGCCACGCACCGGTGACCGGCGGTGTTCCCCTCAGGGTCTGTGAGAGAGCCTCAGTGACAAACGCACTGGGGACAGAGTCGGAGGGGAGCTGCCAATCCATGGTGAGAGTATTCTCGCAGGATTGTCAGCTCCCCGCCCGGAGCTCCTCGCCGCTACGCTTTCGCGGCTGCCTGGAAGCCCGCTTCCAGGTCGGCGATGATGTCATCGACGTGTTCCAGTCCGACGCTCAAGCGCACCAACCCGGGAGTCACTCCGGCGGTGAGCTGCTGCTCGGGAGTCAACTGCGAGTGGGTGGTGGAGGCCGGGTGGATGATCAGGCTTCGCACGTCACCGATGTTGGCCACGTGGCTGTGCAGCTCGACGCTGTCGACCAGGGCGCGACCGGCGTCCACACCGCCCTTGATTTCGAAGCTCAAGACAGCACCGACACCCTTGGGGGCGTAGCGCTGGGCGTGGCCGTAGGACGGGTTGCTCGGCAGCCCGGCGTAGTTCACGCTGGCCACCTGCGGGTGGGCTTCTAGCCACTCGGCGACCTTTTGGGCGTTATCGCAGTGGCGCTCCATGCGCAGGCTCAAGGTTTCGATGCCTTGGAGGATGGCAAACGCGTTATCCGGCGACACCGCGGCACCCATGTCACGCAGCAGCTGCACGCGGGCTTTGATGATGAAGGCGATCGCGTCACCCAACACACCGGTGTAGCTGGCGCCGTTATAGCTGGGGTCTGGTTCGGTTAGCCCCGGGAACTTGTCGGCGTGTTTCGACCAGGGGAATGACCCGCCGTCGACAATCGCTCCGGCCACCACTGTGCCGTGGCCACCGAGGAACTTGGTTGCGGAGTGGATCACAATGTCGGCACCGTGTTCCAGCGGCCGCACCAGGTAGGGGCTGGGCACGGTGTTGTCGACCAGCAGCGGAAGGTCGTGGGCGTGGGCGACATCCGCCACTTTCTGGATGTCGAGCACGTTGATGCGCGGGTTGGGGATGACTTCGCCAAAGAGGGCTTTGGTGTTGGGTCGGATGGCGTCAGCCCATTCCTTCTCGTCGTCTTGGTCTTCGACGAAGGTGACCTCGATGCCCAGTTTGGCCATCGTGTACTTAAACAGGTTGTAGGTGCCGCCGTAGACGGAGCTGGAGCTCACGATGTGGTCACCCGACTGCGCGATGTTCAAGATGGCGGTGGTGGTGGCTGCCTGGCCGGAGGCCAACAGCAGTGCCGCAGTGCCGCCTTCCAGCGCCGCGATGCGCTGTTCGGCGACATCCTGGGTGGGGTTCATGATGCGGGTGTAAATGTTGCCAAACTCGGCCAGCGCGAAGAGGTTCTGGGCGTGCTCCGCACTGTCGAAGACGTACGCGGTGGTGCGGTAGATGGGGGTCGCGCGGGCTTTCGTTCCGGAGTCGACTCCGGCGCCGGCGTGGATTTGCTGGGTTTCAAACTTCCAGTCAGACATGACTTCTCTTCCTCATGGGATGGTTGGGGTGGCTTTCACAGTAAGCCGGCGGGGGAGGCTTGTCACCCCCGGGTGTCACAGTGCGTAACACTTCTGGGGCTGGGGTTATTTGCGCCGCAGGGATTTTTGCATCGTCACGATGCCAATCCAGCGCTCGAACTTATAACCCACTTTTCCCATCCGACCGGTTTCGACAAAGCCCAATTTCTGGTGCAGAGCCAGTGAGGCTTCGGCCCCCGAATCGGCGATCACGGCGATCATTTCTCGAATCCCGGCCTGTTCGCAGCGCTCGATCAATTCGGTCAGAAGCGCCCGGCCCAAGCCCCTCCCGGTGGAGGCGGGGCCCAAGTAGATGGTCGATTCGACGGTGTGGCGAAAGGCGGCTTTATCCCGAAAAAGTTGAGCCCGGGCGTAGCCCAAAATGTCTCCACTGGGGGAGTGCGCGACGACAAACGGGTAACCCAACTTCTGGTTGTGGTCGAACTGCGCTCGAAACGCTCTGAGGGTGGGCGGCTTTTCGTCGAAGGTGACCACGGAGTTTCGCACGTAGTGGCGATAGAGAGCGAGGATTGAGGGTAAGTCCTCCCGGGTGGCCTCGCGCAGCGAGTAGGAAAAATCCGGCTGCGGCGAGGGCGGGGTCACCAGGTGGCGAGGTGGTCGTCGCCGACTCTGATATTCCGACTCCAGCACAATTACCCTCCGAACTGGCAGGCTACCGTGTCCCACACCGCCTCGTTCGAGGTGTCGGTACGACTGGCACCCGTCAGTGCAGGCACCAGTCAGGGCAGGCGCCAGTCAGTGCAGGCGCCAGTCGATGGCGGATACGCCGCGCTCGCTGAGCAGGGCGTTTGCCCGACTAAAGGGCTGTGAACCGAAAAAGCCTCGGTGGGCTGAGAGCGGGCTGGGGTGGGCCGATTCGATCACCCCCAACGGTCCCATTCGTCCCGCGAGCCGTCTGGCGTGCCGGCCCCACAAAATCGCCACAGCCTGGGGCGATGCGTCGACGACCCGGTCGATCAGCCAGTTGGTGATTTCTGACCAGCCCAGATCTGTGTGGGCGGCGGGCTGGCCGGCAGCGGTGGTGAGGTGGCGGTTGAGTAACAACACCCCCTGCTGCGCCCAGGAATCCAGGTCCAAGTGCTGGCCCACCGGGAGGCCGAGGTCGCTGTGTAGTTCGGTGCGGATGTTTTTCGCACTCGGCGGTAGCGGCGAGACACCCCGGGGAATCGAGAAGGCTAAGCCGCTGGCGTGGGAGGGGTTGGGGTAGGGATCTTGGCCGATGATGACCACTCGAACCCGATCCGGATCTACGCTCAGTGCCCGAAACACCCGCTCCGGTTCGGGCACGATGGGCTCTTCGCGCTCATCGAGGCGCTTGCCGAGCGCGGCGAGTTGGTCGCTCATGTCCCGCTGCGCTGCGTGTGCCCAGGCAGCGGGGAGTGCTCGAGGCAGGGAGTGTTCCCAGCGGTTGGGGCTAGTTGGCACGCTCGGTGGTGTGCTGGCGCATTTGGGCGACCAAGGAAGAGCTTTCTTCGTAGGCCAGGCGGCCTCCCGGGAAAATGAGTGCCTCGTACCAGGCGTCCGGGTAGAGGGCGTTATAGATCGCCGGCACGGTGTCACCGTCGCCTTGAATCCAGTAGGTCAACACGCCGTCGCTGGTTTGACCGGGGTTTAGCTGTTGGGCGAGAAGGCCATCGATCACTTCGGCCCGGGATGTTTGGGTCATCGGCGCCACACTGAGGGTGAAGGTTTCGGTCTCTTCAGTGTTGCCAAAGAGGCAGCTAATACCCCCGCGCTCTTCTTGCGGGGAGGGACCCTCCGGATAGACCGTGTCGGTGGAGCCACTGCCGGGACCGCGCAGCAAATCGATGTCGCCGGCGATCAGGCTGTCGAGTTGCGCTTCGGGCAAAATGCCCTGACAGCTTGAGGGCAGAACAAACTCGAGATCTTCGGGGACCTGTGCGCCGTCATCGACTTCATCCTGTGGCGTTTCGACCTCTTCCGGAACGTCCGCGACGTCTGCTGCTTGACAGCCCACGAGCAGGGCAACGAGGAGCAGGGCGGGCGGGAGGAGGACGTTCGCGTGCCGTGTGTGGCTCATATCGAGAAATCCCTCCCTGGCCCTCGATTATAGGCAATAACTCCGGGAAAAATCCTCAGGTCGGTGACCTTTTCGGTGGCTACTAGCCTGAGGGCGTGACTATTTGGCATCAGCACAGCCTCGCCCACCAGCACAACGCCCTGTCGACGGGCCAGATCAGCGCATCGGAATTGACCGAGTACTACCTCCAGCGCATCGAGAGGTTCAACCCGGGGCTGAACGCTTTTGTCCACGTTGACCCGGAGTATGCGAGGCGGCGTGCTGCCGCGGTGGACGATCAGCTGGCGGGGCCGACCGCCACGGCGTTGACGGGGCTCGCCAGTGCGGATAAGGACCTGGTGCACCGAGAGGGTATGCCCACCCGTTACGGCTCAGCGCTCACCGCCGATCAACCCCCCGCCGACCAGTCGGATCCGATGGCGACCTGGCTCGATAGTGTCGGCGCGATCAGTGTGGGAAAGACGGCCACGTCAGAATTTGGCATGGCCGCGGCGAGTGAGGCGCTGGCGATGGGCCCGACCAAAAACCCGCACGACGTATCGCGCAGCGCCGGCGGCTCGAGCGGTGGCGCGGCCGCCGCGGTCGCCGCCGGAATGCTCCCCTTTGCCCCCGGCTCCGACGGGGGAGGCTCCATTCGTATTCCCGCACTCTCCTGTGGTCTGGTCGGCTGGAAGCCCTCTCGGGGGCTCGTCCCGGCAGGCAGTGGTTTTGAGTTTTTGGGCGGCCTGGCTGTTCCGGGGCTGATCACCCGGAGTGTTGAGGATCTGGCGCTCGCCGCCGACCTTCTCGTGCGCGGTGACTGGTCGTGGGCGACGAGAGCACCGGGTGAGCCCGGTTCCTACCTGGCCGGGGTGACAGAGGGATTCACTCCGCGGCGAATTGGCTGGACGAGCGCGTCGCCGTGGCCCGAGGACTGGGCGATTACCCCCGATCCACTCGCCCTCGAGGCCTTTTCTCGTGCCCGCGACGCTCTGGTGGACGCGGGTCACGAGCTGGTGGAGTGTGACTGGCAGCCCAGTCGCCACTACGCGGAGGACTTTGTCACCCTCTGGACGGCAAACGCGGCGAGCCTGCCCGTGCCGGAGGAGGCGCGGGTGGCCCTGGAGCCGCTGACGCGGTTTCTCATCGAGGAGGGAATGAAGGTGAGCGGTGTCCAACTGGTTCGGGCACTGGCGGGCCTGCGCTCTTTTGAGCAGGACACGATAAGCACCTTTGGCCAGTTCGATGCGATGTTGACCCCCGGCCTCAATGGCCCACCTCCCGCACTGGGCTGGTATGACCAAGTAGATGCCTGGCGAAACTTCCGCCAGCAGGTCGACATCACCCCGTGGACGAGTTTTGTGAACGTGGCCGGCTTGCCGGCCATTGCTGTGCCGACCACATACAGCCCGGAGGGTCTGCCCGCAGGGGCACAACTGGTGGGTAACCCCGGCGGTGATGCCACCGTGATGGCTCTCGCCGCCCAGATCGAATCGAGGCTTCCGGAGGCCACCCGCTCACCCGCGGGTTACTAACCCGCTCATTGGAGCGCCCTGATTGGAGCGCCCTGATTGGAGCGCCCTGATTGGAATGGCCAATGCAACGCGCGGTGAGACGGGTGGTGAGACGAGCGGTGGGGGTGTTACTCGCTGAGAGCCCCGAAGACGATTGCGGCATCACGGGTGAGCTCCTCTGAGCTACCCGACGAGTTTGTCGAGGTGAACCAGACGGAGCAGTTTGTCGCCGCGAGAGATTCGGGACACGGTGTCTGGGTGATGAAGTGGCTTTCATTGGCGGTGTATTCGCCGGAGATGTTCGAGCTGCTCGATTCGATCTTCCAGAGCGAACCCGCCCCCAGGGTGGTTTGCGAATCGGCGGCGGGGGAGAGGATGTCCTCCACGACCCCCATTTCTTCTGTGCTCAAGACCGCGACTGACGTGGTCGAGCTAAATTCGGGTGGCAGGTACCAGGTGCAGGAGACGCGCAGGTCGCTGCGCACACCCTCGAGCAGGGCGATCAGATCCTGGTTGGTGGTGCCATAGCCGTAACCGTCTTGGCTGATGTCGCCCTCTGGCTGGCGGCCCTCCTGTTCAAAGGCGACCGTCTGAGCGTCGCTGTACAGGCTGGAACAGGATGGAACAGCGGCTTCAACGCTCGGTGCTGTCGTCTCTTCTTCGGTATTTTCTTCCACCTCGGGGGCATCGGGGGCCACCTCGGTCGAAGATTCTTCGGCGCTGTCGGTCTCCGCCGAGTCTGCCGACTCTGCGCTCTCGGTGGATGCCTCGCCCGTCACCGAATCAATGACCCCTTGAATGGACTGGCAGCCCGAGAGCACGAGAGCCAGGCCCACGATCAGCGAGGCGGGGGCGAGAGCGGGAGCGCGCATCGCGGGAGTCCTTTCCGAATATACGGTCGGGGCTTAGCCTACGCGAGCGAGTACTTCTTTCTCGTAGCGGCGAAGTGTTTCCGGGTTGTCCGCCAGCGGATGGGTCGCTCCGCCAGGCAGTAGGCCGTCAAAGTAGGTCCCGTTGTCGACACCCAGTTCGGGCGTGTCCACCAAATGCACGAGGGGCGCAGCGCCCGCCGGGGCGCTAATTTGAAGGCTTCGGGTCAGGCGCAGGGTGGTTCGCGCGAGCCACGTGTCGGGGCCAAAACTCGTGGCCACGTACCCGGGGTGGACGGGATAGCTCTCCAGGCCACTGCGCGCGAGCAGTGACCGGGCATACAAAATAACCCCCAATTTGGCATCGGCGTAGGGCCGCCAACCCCCCTGGAAGGGGTGGTTTCGGTAGTCCAAGTCATCGAGTCGCAGCTTCGCGATTCGGTTCATCACCGATGAGGTGTGCACCACGCGGGCGTTGTGCTCCACGAGTGTGGGGAGCAGGGTCTCGGTGAGAAGCACCGAGCCCAACACGTTTCGCTGCAGGGTCAGTTCATGACCGTCGACGCTTTCTTCGCGACTGGCCAAGATCCCCCCGGCGTTGTTGAGTAACGCGTCGATGCGCGGCAGGGTCTCACGCAGTTGGACCGCCAGGCCTCGGACATTGTCCAGGGAGTCGAAGTCGGCGATGAATGCGTCCCCGCCGGTCGCCTCGGCCACCGCTTGTGTGCGCTGGGGGTCTCGGCCCGCGACGGCGACGTGCCACCCGCGTCTGGCGAGTTCGATCGCGGCGGCACGCCCGATACCCGAACTTGCCCCCGTGATGACAACTACCCGCTGCACTACTTCAGTCTGTCGTAGTTGACCGCGGGGTCAAAAGCGCCGCTAGTCCAGGCGTGAATGGGCGGCCTGGAGTTGGCGGCGAATGGCCTCCGGCAACTTCTCGCCGAAGGTGTCGAGAAATTCTTCGGCGGCGTCGAGATCGGCTCGGGCCAAGTCCGGTTGGACCTCGAGCAGCCCTCGCAGTGCCTCCGGGCTAATCGGCGCCCCGTCGATATCGAGATCTTCCGGGTGCGGGGTCAAGCCCAGTGCCGTGTCGTTGGCGCTTCGCTGCCCTTCAATGCGCTCGATCATCCACTTGACGACGCGAATATTGTCGCCAAATCCCGGCCAGATGAACCGACCGTCGTCGTCTTTTTGGAACCAGTTGACCTGAAAAATACGCGGTACGCGACCGTTCGCGCGAAGACGCTCACCCATCTCCAGCCAGTGCGACATGTAGTCGCCCATGTGGTAGCCGGCGAAGGGCAGCATGGCGAAGGGATCCCGGCGAAGCACACCCACGGTGCCCTCGGCCGCGGCGGTTTGCTCCGAGGCGATGGTCGCCCCCAGGTAGACACCGTGATCCCAGTCGCGTGCTTCCACGACGAGGGGGACGGTGTCGGAGCGGCGACCACCGAAAATGATGGCGTCGATGACCACCCCGTCGGGGTCATCCCAGTCGGAGGCCAAACTCGGGCACTGGTCGACCGCGACAGTGAAGCGAGCATTCGGGTGTGCAGCGGTCTGACCAGACTGCGGGTCGTGTGGCTGGCCCCGCCAGTTGGTGAGCCCCTCCGGGGCCTGCTTGGTCATTCCCTCCCACCAGACGTCACCGTCCTCGGTGACGGCGACGTTGGTGAAAATGGTGTGCCCCCAGAGCGTGTCCATCGCCACCGGGTTGGTCGAGTGTGACGTCCCCGGTGCGACACCGAAGAAGCCCGCCTCCGGGTTAATCGCCCGCAGTCTGCCGTCGTCTCCGATGGCGAGCCAGGCGATGTCATCACCCAGGGTTTCCACACTCCAGCCCTCCAGTAACGGCTGCATCATCGCGAAGTTTGTTTTCCCGCAGGCGCTGGGGAAAGCGGCCACCATGTGGTAGCTCTTCCCCTCCGGGCTGGTCAGTCGCACGAGCAGCATGTGCTCGGCCATCCAACCCTCCTCACGCGCCATCGCCGAGGCGAGGCGCAGGGCGAAGGCTTTCTTCGGCAGCAGTGCGTTGCCGCCGTAGGCGGAGCCGAAGGACCAGATCTCCCGGGTCTCGGGAAAGTGCGAAATGTATTTGGTCTCGTGACACGGCCACGCGACGTCTTCTTGTCCGTCATCAAGTGGTGCGCCCACGGTGTGGACGCATTTCACCCAGTCGGACCCCGCGGCAATATTCGCCAAGACCTGGTTGGTCACTCGCACCATCAGGTGGAGGCTCACGACCACGTAGGGCGAGTCAGTGATTTGCACCCCGTAGCGGGCCATGGGCGAATCGATGGGACCCATGGAAAAGGGCACCACGTAGAGCGTGCGACCGCGCATGGCGCCGTCTTGGAGCTCCAACAGCGTCTTTTTCATCTCGTCCGGGGCGACCCAGTTGTTGGTGGGGCCGGCGTCCTCGGGGTCGACCGAGCAGACAAACGTCCGCGATTCGACCCTGGCCACGTCGGTCGGTTCGCTTCGGGCGACAAAACTGTAGGGGCGCAATTCGGCGTTCAGCGGCTCGATGGTGCCCTGGTCTTGCATCAGCTGGATGAGCTCGTGGCGCTCGCGGGTCGAGCCATCACACCACACCACGTTGTCGGGTTGCAGGGTCTGTTGCCACTGGTCGACAAAGGCGACGACGTCTTCGGGGGTCACGGTGAGGGTGGTGGTGGGGGCATTCATGAGAAGGGTCATGACCGTCTCTTTCGGGTGACTACGGGGTGGATGTGACTAGTTTTGTCAATTAATCGGTGGGACAACCGGCATTTATGGTGTCAAAAAGCCTGTTTTTTGCGATATTGTGATGAAATGTCTTCTCTCGATGTACTAGGACAACGCATCCGACACTTCCGCCAGCAGCGTGGATTCACCCTTGAGGACCTCGGTGAACACGTCGGAGTCACCGCCAGTGCACTCTCGCTGGTCGAAAACGGTAAGCGCGAAGCCAAAGTGTCACTGTTGAATGCGCTGGCCGAATCTCTGGAGGTGGACCTTGCCGAACTGCTGAACCAGAGTCCGCCCAGCCCCCGGGCGGCGCTGGAGCAACGATGGCGGGAGTCGGTGAATGAACCGCTCTTTCACTCCCTTGGTCTGCAGCCGCCGCGGATTACCCGCTCGACAACCGACGATGTCTTAGCGGCCCTCAACGGACTCTACGGCGAGATTCATCGGCGCGAACAGCAAGCGTTGGCGACACCGGAAGAGGCCCGCCGGGCGAACACCGAACAGCGTCTTCGAATGCGCGAAGCCAATAATTACCTGCCGGAGTTGGAAACCCTGGCTGAGGACCTGGTGGGAGTCAGTGGACACCAGTCGGGGGCGATTACCCACCGCGAAGTCGAATTGATGGCGAAGTCTTTGGGCTTTGACATCGTCCACGCCAACGACCTGCCCAAAACGGCCCGCTCGGTCACCGATCTAGAAAACGGTCGCATCTACCTGCCGCCGGCATCGATCCCCGGTGGTCACGGTCTGCGCTCGATGGCGCTTCAGGCCATGGCACACCTGTTGCTCAAACACCGGGTCCCCCAAACCTATGAAGAGTTTCTCCAGCAGCGTCTCGAAATCAACTACTTCGCCGCCGCCTGCCTGATGCCCAGAACCCAAGCGGTCGACTTTTTGAGGGACGCGAAAAAACAGCGCAACATCGCCGTCGAAGATTTCCGTGACGCCTTTGGCGTCACCCACGAAGCCGCCTCGCTTCGCTTCACCAACCTCGCCACCGAGTTTCTCGATATCCGCTTGCACTTTCTGCGCGTCGGCGACGACGGCGGTGTGTATAAGGCGTATGAAAATGATGGGCTTCGCCTCCCGACCGATGTCACCGGGGCGACAGAAGGGCAAATTGTCTGCCGGCACTGGTCAGCACGGCAAGCCTTTGCCCGCACCAACCGCACCACCGAGTACTACCAATACACCGACACCCCCGAGGGCACTTTTTGGGAATCCACCCAAATTGGCACCGGCCAGGCGGACGAATTCTCCATCACCGTGGGGGCGGCGTTTGACGACGCGAAATGGTTCCGCGGGCGTGACACCACCGAGCGCACCCACTCCAGTTGTCCCGAACTGGAATGCTGTCGCCGCCCCGAAGCAGACATGACCGCCAAGTGGTCGGGCAAAGCCTGGACCTCGGCCAGGCTCCAAGCCCACACCCTCTCGCCGCTCCACGGCGGCACGTTCCCTGGAGTGTCCGACGTGGAACTCTTTGAGTTCTTGGAGCAGCACGAGGAGCCGGATCAGTCTGCGGCGGGTTGACCCTGTTCCCGATGGGTCAGGTGAGCCCGATAGCGACCAACGCTTCTTCAGCGCGGGCGCGGGTTGTTGTGTCCACGAGGTTCCACACTGAAGGAGTGTGACGGGCAGCCCTGGCAATCGCTCGAATTCGCTTCCTGCTGCGGCCGCTCAGACCGTCAAAGATGTGGTCCAGATTCTCCAGACAGGCCAGTAGGGCCACTCCATCAGAAAGGTGGCGTTGGCGATCCCGGGAATCCTCGATGAACGCCGCGCCCTTCAAAATGAGTGCTCCCCGAGCACTGGGAAGACTGATATCGAAGGTGCCTCCTGGGTGTTGTATCCGCACGTTGATCGTGTCTTGAAGCGCTCGGGTCCCGCCCGGAACTCCAAAGAGGGGCCGTCCTTGATACTGGGGTTTCCGGGTTGCCGCAAACCTGTCGCTACACAACACGTCCACAGTTTCTCTATCGCGAAAAAACCGGTAAGCAAAGTGCTGGCGTTCGTCGAGTTGATAGCCGAGCTTTGCCAGTGCGACTGCAGTTTGGGAGAAAGAAATAACGCCCGTTTCTAGATGAAGGGCGGCGTCCACGTCGGTCGTCGCGCGAGTCGGCGGTAGGTCTTTGAGAAGTGAATGGAGTTGCACCATCCCACCCCCGATGAGAGTCCACGAGCGGGCAGGTAACGCCTTCGAAATTTCTTCTGCTTGTGGCCAAGGCCGTTGGTCCATCATCCCCGCACCAAACCGCTTGGTAACCGCCGGTCGGGTCATTACAGAGTGGATTGACGAGTGGATAGCCACTCTGTGGCGGCAATCATTTCGCGATAATCGCCGAAGGTGTAGAGGCTCAGTGCCTCGTAAATCTCTCTGTGTTGCGCATCGCCCGTGACGACCACGACGCGTCCTTCGGGGTCCGGGACGAGACCCGTTGCTCTAACGGAGTGTTCGGGCGATTCGACAAGGACAACACCGGTTCCGCCCAGGCCACTCAATCCCCAGGTTTCCAGCAGGGTGGGCTGGAAGAACCCGGGTTTCGCGGGGGTGGCTGGACTGTGAAGACGGACTCGACTCCGCAGAATCTGGCGACTGATTGCTCCTGGAGGGCTGTTCCTGAGACGGTTGCGAAGCCGGCTTCGTGGCGAGCCCGAGAGGATTTGCGTGTTTCCGGTGCTCAGCAGGTCTAAGGCTGCCGCTCGGGTCGATGTCGACCAGTTCCTGCCACGTGATTGAGTCCGCATGATTGCCTCCACTTCCCGTGCAGAGTAGGCATATCGTGACCCGAATTTGCGCTCCTCGAGCACACCTGTGGAGGAGATGCGCTGGGCCTGGCGTGTGGACACTCCAAGCCACTCGGCAACGTCACTGCTGGTGAGAAACATACATATAGTGTCGCTTTAGCGACTATATATGTCAATCTTCATGGTGGCCTCCACGCTCACCCCCACGAGTGATTACCCCCCGCGCGGAAAGGTTTTCGTCCAAGCGCGAAATAATGGTGGTGTGGCCTTGCGAATAGGAATCGTTGAAGACGATCAGCTTCTTCGAGTGAGCGTCACGGAGTCGCTCTCCGGCAGAGAGG
>NZ_JAVLBO010000010.1:0-51772 GCF_031581085.1 Pontimonas sp. | reverse complement strand
AGAGCTCTCGAGGCGTCCCCTGCTCTGGACTCGGTAATCCGACAAGCACAAGGTGAAGACGTCAAGGGCCTCACAATCGACATGAAAAACGTCGAGTTCACCTACCCGGATGCCGAAGAACCGGTGGTGACCGACATCAACCTCACCGCCGAACCGGGGGGTTTCATCGCCTTTATTGGCCCCTCGGGTGCGGGAAAGACAACCCTGGCGGACTTGGTGTTGGGGCTGAACCTTCCCCAGAAAGGCACCGTGCTGGTCGATGGCCGCAACCCACTAGAAATTCGAGAAAAACACCCCGGCCTGATTAGTTACGTCCCCCAGAAACCGGGCATGGTCTCCGGCACGATCGCCCAAAACATTGCCCTGGGTATCCCGGACGAAAAAATCGACGAAGACTGGGTGTGGGAGTGTCTGCGCCTGGCCGCGCTGGACGAAGTCGTCCACGGCATGCCAGGCGGTATCCACTCCTCGCTTGGGAAACAATCCGATCAGCTAAGCGGTGGCCAGCTACAGCGCTTGGGCCTCGCCCGCGCGCTGTATCCGAAGCCACGCCTGGTGATTCTCGACGAAGCGACCAGTGCCTTAGACGCCGGATCCGAGGCGGCCGTGTCGAAAAACATCCGGGAGCTTGGCGACCGGGTCACCCTCGTGGTGATCGCCCACCGACTCTCCACCATTCAGCACGCCGACACCGTCTACGTGGTCGATGAGGGCAAAGTGATCGCCTCCGGTCCGTTTAAGAAGCTTCGCAAAACGGTGCCAATGATTGAGGAATACGTGCGCCTGATGTCCTTCGACGACACCGAATAACCCCGCACCGGAAAAGACAACGTCCCGTGTGGCCAGAACACCCCGCACCGTGTGACCTCACCGGCCTGGCCGACGAGGTCGTGTGGTTGGAGTCGACGGAGTCGACCAATAGCCACACGGCCCGACTTCCCGCATCCGCGGGCAGCAGGGTGGTAGCCAGCTGGAATCAAACAGCGGGTGTGGGGCGGATGGGCAGAACCTGGGTGAGCCCACCCGGGAGGTCCCTGGCGCTGAGCGTCGAGCTCGGTCCACAGCTCACCCCCGCGGATCTGAGCGCCGATGTGAGCGCCGGTGTGAGCGCTGGTCTGAGCAGTCAGTGGCGGGGTCTCTTGCCCCTTCTGGTGGGCACGCAGCTCGCTCACGCACTCGGAGGTGTGGTCCCTGGTGTGGGGGTGAAGTGGCCAAACGACGTCCAAATCGGCGGCGACAAAGTCGCCGGCATTCTGGGCGAAATTGTCCCTCCTGGCCGGGTGATTGTGGGGGTCGGAATCAATGTCGCGCTCACGCGCGATCAGCTTCCCACCGAGAGCGCCACCTCCCTGCTCCTGCACGGACTAGACGACCGGGGAAGTGCCGCCGAGGAGGCCTTTGCCGGAGCATTGCGGGAGTTCTTGGCCGGACTTACGGGCTCACTGGCCCAGGCGAGAGACGGTATTCCCGCCTCGCTCTGGTCGATGGTGCGAGGGGCGCTATCGACCATCGGAAAGCGGGTTCGGGTGAGTTTCCCGGATGGTCACGACATCACCGGTGTGGCAGAAGATCTCGACTCCCAGGGTCGCCTCATTGTCCGCACCGAGACCGGTGGCACAGAAGTCATCGCCGCTGCGGATATTGAACACCTGCGCCCAGCGTGAGCGGCATGTGGCGTGGAGGCCCGGGCACTGGTCCCGTGGGTTCCCCGGGTTCTCCTCAGGAGACCGCGGGGCTTACTAGGCTGTTGCTGTGACTATCCGGGTCGGTGTTGTCGGTGGCGGTCAGCTTGCCCGCATGATGATTCCGGCCGCCCAGGCACTCGGTGTCGAGATTCGAGTCTTGGCCGAATCGGATGAGGCCTCCGCGGGTTTGGCAGCCACCGTGGTCGGTGATTACACCGACTGGGAAACACTGAGCTTTTTTGCCCAAGAAGTCGATGTGCTCACCTTCGATCACGAACACGTGCCCACCCACCTCCTCGAGCGACTTGTCGCCGATGGCGTCGTTGTTCGACCAGGCCCCCACGCCCTGGTCTGCGCTCAAGACAAGTCACTGATGCGCGAGCGCCTGGCGGGCCTTGACGTTCCGCTTCCCGCCTGGGCGGTGGCAGAAGATCCCGGAGATGTTGAGCGGTTCCTCGCCCAGCATGACGGTGTGGCCGTCGCGAAAACCCCCCGCGGGGGTTACGACGGAAAAGGGGTCCGAGTCGTGTCCACGCCCAAGGATGTGGACGACTGGTTGGCTTCCGGTCCGATCTTGTTGGAGCAAAAAGTCGAGTTCGTGCGCGAGCTCGCCCAGCTGGTCGCCAGGCGACCACAGGGCGACTCGGTGAGTTTCCCGGTGGTCGAAACCCTGCAAAAGGACGGGGTGTGTGCCGAGGTGGTGGCTCCCGCGCCCGACCAGTCGAGCGAGATCATCGCTGAGGCCGCCCGGATTGGTCGGGTCATCGCCGAGGCTCTCGATGTGACCGGGGTGTTGGCCGTCGAAATGTTTGACACCCCCTCCGGGCAACTGCTGGTCAACGAATTGGCGATGCGGCCGCACAACTCCGGTCACGTGTTTACTGAAGCGGGGGTGACCAGCCAGTTTGAGGCCCACCTGCGGGCTGTGCTGGATTGGCCGCTGGGTGATACCTCCCTGCGCCAGCCGTGGGCGGTGATGGTGAACCTGTTCGGTGACGCCGGCAATGAGCGCATCCACGCGGCTCTGGACTATTCGCCACAGATCAGACCGCACGCCTACGGGAAACACCCACGCCCCGGGCGAAAAGCGGGGCACCTTGTGGCAACCGGCGATGATCTTGAACAGCTAAAAACCCTCGTGCGGGGCGCGAGCGAAGCGGGAAGGCAGCAGTAATGGACCAGACCACAGTGAGCATCATCATGGGTTCGGATTCGGATTGGCCGGTGATGAGAGAAGCCGGGGAGCTTCTCAAAGAGTTCAAAGTCGATGTGGAAGCCAAAGTGGTTTCCGCCCACCGCACACCCCACGACATGGTCGACTTCGCCGAAGGCGCCGCCGCCCGCGGGGTGAAAGTCATCATTGCGGGTGCGGGTGGCGCCGCCCACCTACCGGGCATGGTCGCGTCACTGACGACCCTGCCGGTGATCGGTGTCCCGATCGCGCTCAAATATTTCGACGGGATGGACTCCCTGCTGAGCATCGTCCAAATGCCCGCGGGGATTCCCGTTGCCACGGTCGCCGTGGGGGCGGCAAAAAATGCCGCCCTGTTGGCGGTGCGGATGCTGGCCGCCCACGACCACACCCTGCGTGATCGTCTGACGATCTACCAGGCGAGACTCCGCGACGACGTCCAAGCCAAAACCCTGGACTGGTTCTAAATAATCGAGGCCGTTTGTGACGCAGCCTCTTTCTCGCCCTCGCCTACTTCTCGCCCGAGCCTATTTCTCGGGTGTCGATAGTTGCAGTGCTCGCCCGCGCAGGAGTTTTTCCCGCAGGGTGAGGCCGAGTGCAATGATGGCCCGCACCGGGAAGTAGAAGGGGCCCGGGTAGCGCTTGGAGATAAACCGCAGCGCACTGTGGTGGTGGGCTTTTTGCATCAGCTCGACGTTACTTTTCGTGGAGTGGCCGCCCTGGTGGATTGCCGTCGCCGCAGGAACATACAGGTTGGTGTAGCCGGCGTCGGTAAGTCGCCAACCGAGGTCGACATCTTCAAAAAACATGAAGTAGCCCTCGTCGAAGCCGTCGATGTCTTGAAAGGCCACCCGTCGAATTAACAAAAATGACCCGGAGAGCCAGCCCGATTTCCTGGTGTCATCGCCGCGGTAATCGCCGCGGTAGGCCACCGTCCACGGGTTGTGCGGCCAGGCCACCCCGAGCAGGGCGTGGCCAATCCCCACACCGAGTGTGGGCAGGGCCCGGGCTGAGGGGTAGAGCGAACCGTCGTCATTGGAAATGGCGGGACCCAGCGCGCCAGCATCGGGGTGGTTGTGCGCGTTGTCGATCAGTGCCTCGATGGTGTGCGGGGTGACCACAATGTCCGGGTTACACACCACCACCCAGTCGCAGTCTTCGGGTAGGGCGGCCACACCGATATTTGCCCCACTTCCGTAGCCGGGGTTTTCTGGGCGGTGAATCACTTCGAGCGAGGACAACCACGGGGTCTTTGGTGGTGTGAGCGCCGTGGGCGAGTTATCGACCACGACCACCGCGTCGGGTAGGACAGTCGAGGCCCGAAGCGATTCCAGGAACGTGCCCAGGACATCGCTGGAGCGGTAGGTCACTACGACGAGACCGAGGCTCACGGCGCCACCCCCGTGGGGTCCGCACTGCCCGGCGCTCCCGGGCCGTCTGGGTGGGCGAAGTCGGGACACACTGTGGGAAATGCCTCCGCGAGGGCGTCCTGCCACGGCCTCGGTGTCTCGAGACCCGCCACACCCCAGGCGTCGTGGCCCAGCACCGACCAGGCGGGCCTGGGTGCGGGTCTCACAAAGGCGTCCGAGGTCGTGGGCTGGATACGCTCCGGGTCGAGCCCGGCCAGTCGAAACACTTCTTTGGCAAAATCGCACCAATTGGTGCGACCCGAGTTGGTTCCGTGGAAAACACCTGAGTGGATGTCGGAGTCGACCAGGCGCTTAATCATCCGGGCTAAATCCCGAGACCAGGTCGGCTGGCCGACCTGGTCGGTCACGACACTGAGCGTGTCGTGGGTTTTCGACAGCTCCAGCATGGTCCCCGGGAAATGTTTCCCGTGTGTGCCATACAACCAGGCGGTGCGAATGATGAGAGAGCCCTCGGGGTAAATCTCTTCTAGTGCTTCTTCACCGGCAGCTTTCGTCCTGCCATACACCGACTGGGGGTTGCGGGCAGTGTCTTCCGGGTAGGGGGTCGTGGCACTGCCGTCGAAGACGTAATCGGTGGAGACGTGAATGAGCCGCGCCTGGTGGGTGGCACAGGCGCGCGCGAGGGTCGCTGGGCCCTCAGCGTTGATGCGCAGGGCCTCTTCCGGTTCTGTTTCTGCCTGATCGACCCGGGTATACGCCGCGGCGTTGATCACCACGTCGCAGTCTGCAACCGCCCGGTCAACCGCGTCCTGATCGGTGATGTCGAGATCGGCTCGGGTCGTGGCGGTGAGGTCGTATTCGTGGAGGATGGAGTGCAGGTCGTGGCCCAACATGCCACCGGCTCCGGTGAGGAGGATGCGGGTCATCGACACTTCTTGTTTCCTGACGCCTTTAGAGGCCAGCACGGGCTTTTAAGGGCTCCCACCAGCCGCGATTGTCGCGGTACCACTGGACCACATCGGCTAAGCCCTGGCGAAACTCCACTTCGGGGCGGTAGCCAAGCTCCCGAGAAATCTTGTCAATGCTCACGCAGTAGCGGCGATCGTGGCCCAACCGATCCTCCACGTGTCGCACAAACGATTCGTCTCGTCCAGTGAGCTCCAAGAGCATCTGGGTGAGCTCGGTGTTCGTGAGCTCTGTTCCGCCACCGATGTTGTAGACCTCACCGCTGGTGCCCTTTTGCAACACCAGCGCGATACCGCGGCAGTGGTCGTCCACGTGTAACCAGTCGCGCTGGTTGCCCCCGTCGCCGTAGAGCGGAACCGGGTGGCCGTCGAGGAGGTTGGTGACAAACAGGGGAATGACTTTTTCCGGAAAGTGGTGTGGTCCGTAGTTGTTGCTACACCGGGTCATCACGGTGTCTAGCCCGTGGGTGCGGTGGTAGGCGCGGACCATCAAATCCGATGCGGCCTTACTGGCCGCATAGGGAGAATTGGGCAGGAGGGGTTCTTCTTCATCCCACTCGCCCTCGTCGATTGAGCCGTAGACCTCATCGGTCGAGACGTGCAAAAACCTGTCTGTCCCGAGCTGGCGGGCGGCTTCGAGGAGTTTCTGGGTGCCCGACACGTTGGTGTCGACGAAGATTCCCGCGTCCGACACACTTCGATCGACGTGGCTTTCGGCCGCAAAGTGCACGATCGCGTCGTGCTGTGGCACGTGCTCCAGCAGTGCCGGCATGTCACGAATATCCCCGCGAATAAAACGAAAACGCGGGTGATCGGCGACCGACTCGAGGTTGGTGAGCGTTCCCGAGTAGGTCAGTGCATCAAACACCGTGATTTCTGCCTGCTCGAGGCCTGGAAGCCTGCCATCCAGGGCCATTCGTACAAAGTTCGAGCCGATGAACCCGGCCCCACCGGTGACGAAAAGTTTCACGGTGGCACTCCTTGTTTTTCGATCGGGTGGTTGTGGTAACGGGTGGGTTCACTATGGGGCTGGCGGGGCACTGAGGCAGTGCGAAAACAGTCTAGTTGTCCCTTTTTTTCCCGCGGCCTTCGCCCCATTCTGGCCCATTGCCGGGTGTGGCTGGGCGAGTGCCCCACGCCGGGTGGGGCCTGGGCGTTGGTAGAGTTCGGGGGTGGAATTCGTTGCTCTGGGAATCGCCGGCGCGTTTGAGGTGCGAAACGTGGTCCACGCCGACGACCGCGGCGAATTTGCCGAATGGTTTCGCTTTGACCACATCGAAGCCAATACCGGCTACCGCTTTCCGGTGAGGCAAGCAAATGTCTCTCGCTCCTCGAAGGGTGTGGTGCGGGGTATTCACTTTGCCGAGGTGCCCCCGGGGCAAGCAAAACTGGTGACCTGCATGACCGGGCGCATTCGAGATGTCGTGGTCGATATCCGCGTCGAGTCGCCCACTTTTGGCCAGTGGGAGGCGATCGATGTCTCTGCCGCGGCGAGAAACGCCATGCTGTTGCCCTACGGCGTCGGTCACGCCTTTGTGGCCCTGGAGGATGACACCACCGTGTGTTACTTGGTCTCCGATGTCTACACCCCGGATAAGGAACACGGAATTTTCCCCCTCGATCCAGAAATCGGTATCGACTTTGGGATGCCGGCTGATCAACTCCTGCTCTCCCCGAAAGACCAGGATGCCCCTACGTTGAGTGACGCTCGCGCAGCGGGGCTGTTGCCCCACGTGAGCGCGAAGGAGCCGGTGAAATGAAAGGCATTATTCTCGCGGGGGGCTCTGGCACCAGACTGTGGCCGATCACCCGGGGCATTTCGAAACAGCTGATGCCCATTTACGACAAACCGATGGTCTACTACCCGCTGTCCACCCTGATGATGGCGGGAATTCGTGATGTCTTAGTCATCACCACCCCCGAATACAACCAGTCGTTTCAGGACCTCCTGGGCGATGGCAGCCAGTTGGGCATGGCCATTTCCTACGCCGTGCAGGATGAGCCGCGCGGCCTCGCCGATGCGTTCATCATCGGCGAGGATTTCATCGGCTCAGATTCGGTGGCGCTGGTCTTGGGCGACAACATTTTTCACGGCACCGGCCTTGGCTCCTCGCTTCGAGAAAACACGGAGATCGACGGTGGGCTCATTTTCGCCTCGCACGTGTCACACCCGGAGCGCTACGGTGTGGTCGATTTTGACGACCAGATGACGGCACTGTCGATCGAGGAAAAACCGGAGAAGCCGAAAAGTAATTTCGCCGTTCCCGGTCTGTATTTTTACGACAACGACGTGGTCGACATCGCCAAGGCCATCACCCCCAGCGCCCGGGGGGAGCTCGAAATCACCACCATCAACGAGCACTACCTACACGGCGGGCGACTGCGGGTTCAAGTACTCGACCGCGGTATCGCCTGGTTGGACACCGGCACGTTCGAATCGATGATGCAAGCCAGCGAATATGTGCGGGTGATTGAAGAGCGCCAAGGTCTAAAAATTGGCTGCATCGAAGAAATTGCCTGGCGGGCGGGTTGGATTACTACCGAGCAGCTTCGCGAACTGGCCGTCCCGCTTCGAAAGTCAGGTTACGGCCACTACCTCGAAGGCTTGGTGGATGGCTAAGTCAGACAGCCCGCAACCGGTCAGTTGGACCAGGACGTACTTTCGGGACGTGTTCAACTCGGGTGAGCTGTTGTGGAATCTCACCCAGCGCGAAGTGCGCGGAAAATATAAGCGCACCGCGCTGGGTCAACTCTGGAGCCTGGCGAACCCCATCGCCGCGATCATCGTCTACACGTTTATCTTCTCCGTGGTCTTCCAAGTGCCGGCCCAGGTGGGCGACCCCAGCGGGTTAGACAACTACGCCCTGTGGTTGGTCTGTGGGCTGTTGCCGTGGTTATTTTTCCAATCGACCATCACCCAAGGGGTGCGCTCCATTGTCGACAATTCGAGCCTCGTCCAAAAGGTGTATTTCCCCAGGCTCGTGCTCCCGCTGTCTCTCACCGGTGCGGGGGTTGTGAACTGGAGTTTTGAAATGGTGGTGCTGGTCATCGCACTGTCCCTGTTGGGGGCTTTCGTGTTGCCGTGGCTGCCGATGGTGGCGCTGTTTATGTTGGTCCTCGCCGTGTTCGCGGCCGGGCTCGCCATGATTTTGGCCATCGCGAACGTGTTCTTTCGAGACTTGGCCTACCTCCTCACCGTCATCCTGCAGTTTTGGTTCTACCTCACCCCGATCCTCTACCCCATTTCGCTGGTCGACACCCAGTCGGATCGCTGGGGCGGATTACTGGGTACGCCGGTGACCCTGGGCGATATTTACCGGCTAAACCCCATGGAGCCCTACGTGTCGATCTTTCGCGACCTGCTCTATCACAACACCTGGCCCGACCCCGCGGCGGTAATTGCCGCGTTGCTCTGGGCGCTGGGGACATTCGCACTGGGTCTGTTCTACTTCACGAAGACCGAAAAGAGATTGGCGGAGCTGATATGAGCGACCCCGCGGTCATCGTCGACGATGTCTCGAAGAAATTCCGGCTCTACCACGAGCGAAACCAGACGCTGAAGTCTGCGGTGATGCGGGGGAAAACCTCCCGCCACGACGAATTTTGGGCGCTGGAGAACGTGAGCTTCGACGTGGCCGCCGGCCAGACCTACGGCATTATCGGCAGTAACGGCTCCGGGAAATCCACCCTGTTGAAGTGTCTGGCGAAAATCTATTGGCCCACGTCAGGATCCATCACCTACAACGGCAAAATGGCGTCCCTGCTGGAGGTGGGCTCCGGTTTTCACCTCGAACTCTCCGGCCGGGAAAACATCTACCTGAACGGTTCCATCCTGGGGATGTCGAGAAAGGAAATCGACTCGAAAATCGAGTCGATTATCGACTTTTCCGGTGTGGAGCGGTTTATCGACCAACCGGTCAAAAACTACAGTTCGGGCATGTATGTGCGACTGGGGTTCTCGGTCGCCATCCACGTCCAACCCGACATTTTGGTCGTCGACGAAGTCCTCTCCGTGGGCGATGAAGAGTTTCAACAAAAAAGCTTCGCCAAGTTTCTCGACCTCAAAAAAGAGGGCAAGACCATCATTTTGGTCAGCCACGCCCTCGACGTGGTCGCCGATATTTGCGACCGGGTCTCCTGGATCGAAAAAGGCGTCTTGCAGACCTCCGGTGTTGGTGCCGACGTGGTCGCGGCTTACCGCGCCAACGGCGAAGGCTGAGCCGTCACCTGCTCGTCTGCCACTGGGCGGTCCTGACTGTGGAGGCGGAGGGCCTGGTCGGAGGCCTTCGTGGCGTAGACCACGACAATCCACGCCACCGCGGCAAACGCGATCGAGCCGATTAACCACACCGACATGGGGGTGATGGCGGATTCTCGAAGACCAAACCACCACCATTCGCGGCCCGCGTTGAGATCAAAGCCCCGCTCGTCGAGACCCGTCGTGTAGCGACGGATGTTGTGGTGGAGTGCCACCGAGTTGGCGATCGCCAAGGCTCCGGCAATCCAGGCACGCTGGGAGAACTTCTGAATAATGCCCGGTGTGCCCTCAGAGCGCAGCACAGCAACCCCTAAGAGGACTACTAGCAGCGGTAGTCCGTAGCGCGACTGGAATCCGGCACCGACCAAGAAGCCCGCCTGCTGGAGGATAAACAGCGGATAGACCCACATCATCGCGAGAATCACAAACGTCACGGCGCGCACCCGCCAGGTGGAGCCGGTAATACCCAGGCCCAACAGGGCGATGAAGACTCCGAAGGATAAAAACGCCACGAGTTGGGGCATCGGGGTGTCTAACCAGCCGAGCGAACCCCAGGGCCAAATCCCAAAAGACCCCATCCATAGCCCGGGGACTTCGATGAAGTTGTGCCAGAGCAGTTGCCAGTCGAAGGGTTCGCCGTCGCTACCGATTCCTTCGGTGAGGACACCAATGGCTCCGCCTTGAACAAACAACCACCCCACGGCGGCGAGAGCACCCACGGCCGGAATCCACAGCCGCTTCACCAACTGCCGAAAGGGAGCGTCGGTGACAAAGATCGCCAAACCGGCCGTGGCAATCGCAAAGAGGGTGGCGTCGGTGCGGGAGGCGACCGCCAGCAACACAAAGACGAGGAACATGCTGCCCAAAATCCATTTGCGATAGTTGGTGGATTCCAAATACCCCAACAGGGCTATCCAGGCGGAGCCCACCCCGATCAGCGACCACGAACTGGGGTTGGTCGAGGGGATGATGAACATCCCCAAGGGAATCAGCGTCGCCATCCACGCCCACGCGAGGGGGCTTTTCAACCGAATCGGAAGGAGCCACCACAACAGCACGTTTAGACCCACAAACAGTGTCGCGCCCACCATGCGCATGGTGAACACGCTGGTGTCGACGTTGCTATCGGCAAACTGGTTGTAGCTGAGGAAAAAACCGGTGGGGTAGTTCGCCTTCGACTCGACGATGTTCAAGCGGTTAGTCATCGTCTCGCGGTCATCAGCGGTGGTCATCAGAGGCTGACAGGCGGCACTCGCGTCTGGGTCTTGACTAAAACACCGCGCCTCGATCAGCGCGGTGGGCACCATTTTTCGATTACGGCGTTCTTCCAAATCACAGGGGCTCCCCGGCTCCGCCGTGGTGCACCAGATTGACGCTAAATGAAAATCAGAGTCTGGTTCCGAACCAGAGGGCGAACTCATCGCCCACGCCCCGAGGCTCACCACACCCAAGACGAACACGAGGATTGCTCCCGCGAGCCGGCTGTGTCGAACAGAGCTCCACAGGGACCCCAGAGTGACACCGGCGGGGAGGGCCCTGCGCCTGGGTCGTGTAGGCGCAGTCGACTCCGGCGCCTGGTTTCCGTCGGGAGTCCCGTTGCTCTCTGGCGGCCCGCTGCCCTCTGGAGGCGTCTGGCCATCAGGGTTCGACCCATCAGGATTCGACACGGAGTCGGCGTTTGGCTCGGTCACAGAGTGGCGTCCTTCCCACGTGGCTCCTGCCACACGATATTAAGAGCCTAGCTGGCCGAGCACCGCCACAATTCGGGGCGCCACGGTGGAGGCGACGTAGTGCTCAGCGACGTGGGCGAGCGCCCGGTCGGCGACGTGTGTTCTGCCGGGAGTATCGGCGAGGGCGCCGAGGAGTGTTTCTGGCCACTGGGCGGCATCGGCGAGGTAGCCGTTGTCGCCGTGGCTGATCGTCTCGGTAAATACCGGGGCCGGTGAGGCCACAGTGGGGACACCCACGGCAGCGGCCTCAAAATATTTGAGCTCAGATTTGGAGTGGGCGAAGACGTTGTGCTGGATGGGGGAGAGATTCAGCGTCACCTCAGCGATTGCGCGTTGCAGTCCGAGGAAATCCATAAACGCGAGGCGCTCAATGCGCGTGGAAAAATCTTCCAGGGAGGCGGGGATGTCCAGATACCCGGCGATGCGAAGCCTCGCCTGGGGGTAGTACTCCAACACGGCCCGAAGGCCGTCCGCGGCGATCTGGTAGTCGCGGTTATGGGACGCACTGCCGGAGAAGTAACCGATGATGGGCGCTTCGGTCTCTGGTGTGAGCTGCTGGCCTCGAAGGGTCGCGGAATAGTCCCACTGTTCGTGGTTTAAGAAGTTCGGCACCACCCAGACCGGGACATCGAATGTCTGCTGCAACTGGCCCTGGAGGAACGCGGTGGTGGTGATGATGCCGTCGACGAGCTCGAGGCTTTCTCGAATGCGCCCGACCACACCCACCCATTTTTCGATCCTGCCGTAACGGCTGAGGCCCTGCTGCAGGCTGGAGACCAACAGCGGGGTGGATTCGACGTCGAAAATGTTGTCATCGAGGTCATAGAGCACCGGGATGCCCTTAATTCGGGCGTGGCGAACCAACCGGTCGACGTGGGAGTCGTAGCGCACCCGCACCAGGATGAGAACGTCGAGGTGGTCGACCAGGTTGTCGATCGACTGCAGGTCGTAAAGAAAGAAATAGCCTGCGGAGAACTCTTCAGAGTGGCTATTGAGTGCCTGGACCATGTTGTAACAGCGGTAGCGAAACGTTCCAGGCTCCGCCCGCTCATATACATAGCCGACGCGGGTGGTCCCCGGCTGAAGCTCCTGGAGCCGCTGTGCGAGGGTCTTCTCCCACGGCATTGTGGCCAACACCCTGTAGTGGTGGGCCGCGTCGTCGGACGGACTCACGCACGGCCTCCCATGGAAGCCACCACAGAGGCAGTCACATCATCCCAACTCGCTGCCGGTGGCGAGGGGTGGGTGGTACCCGCCAGGAGGGCAGAAACAGCATCCACGACGCCGTCAATGTCGCCCGCACTGGGGCTGGTGTGTGGGGTGGCATCGACAGTCGAGATGCCCTGTGCGTCCAATTGTCCGCGAAGGAGTGAGCCTTCTGTTCCCGCTCTGAGGGCCACCGCGTTGTCCACGCTGCCAAGCGCTGTGGCCCACTGCTGTGGGGTGGAGAGCGCTTGTTGCACCACCCGTCTGGAGCCCAGCAGGCTGACGGGGGCGACATCGAGGCCGAGGAACACCACATCCACGGTGTCGTCTAGAACACCGCGGGCGAGACATTCGTCGATCACCTGGACGCTTCTGGCCACGAGGCTCTCCGGTGAGGCCTGATCGACAATGACTCCAAGTCTGGAGCCGGTCTTTGTCTGCGAAGAGTGCGGCATCAGGGCGGGAAGCGTGTCGATTCGTGTCTGCTCGCCCGCGATATCTGAGGCGTCTACTGCCCCACCGACCACGATGGTGCGGGTGTGGGGGCTGCTGAGGGCCTGTTCGGCGAGGAGTCGACGCTCTCCCGCTGCGAGGCGCTGTGGTTCGTGGGCGGTGAGCACCCAGTGCAGGTCGCGTGGGGGAACAAGGCGAGACAGGGAGTGGTAACTGCTGATGGAACTCGCCCACCAGTGTTCACCCTCCACCGTGTCGACATCGTCGGTGTGTCCTGGTTCTCGCCGGGCGATATCCAACAGCGGCCGCTTCTCGGGCATGACAGCTTGCAGCGCCGCAGAAATTTCTGTGGTCGGGATCTCGGTGCTTCGCAGTACCACGCGAAGGCTCCAGCCGGCAGCGGAAGCCGTCTGCGCGGCGAGGGCGAGTAGCGGGGTGTAGCCAAGGCCTAAGAGCGTGGGGGTGTAATCGTCGATGACGACACTGAGCCTGGAGCCCGGTGTGCCGGGCACGGCAAAGATGGGCAGGGGGGCGAGTTCGGGGTGGAGCGATTCGCGAAAGATTGCCCCAGATTGGGTAGCCAAACGGCCCTCCTCTTTTCCGTGTAAGACGTAGTGCATCAGTGGGTTGGCCTGTGATCCCCGGACATCCCGGTAGCGCTCCAGGTAGAAGCTGGTGTCAAAATCGGGGGACGGGTCTAAGCCTTGGCGCCAACCGCGCACCAGGTAGTGCAGGAGCGGTGACGGCCAGAGTCTGGCGGCTTTGCTGTGGCGGCGATACCACCGGGCATCGAAGAGTCCGGAGTCAGTAATGGCACCGCGCAGGCGGAGAAAGTTGCCCAGCCTGGAGCCTGCCTGGCTGTTATCCATAGCGGAATCCTCCCACGGTGGGCACGCCTGAGACCGTAGGGTAAGTATGGCAGGTCCCCCACCCACGGCTGGAATGCGAGTTTCTGATGACGAACCATCCACTGGTGAGCGTCGTCTTAGTCAACTACAAGGGTGCCCCAGACACCCTGGTCGCCATTGAGGGTCTTCGCGGGTTGGACTGGCCGAAAGACCGTCTCGAAATCGTCGTGGTCGATAACGCCTCCGGCGATGATTCGCTGGACACACTCCGCCCCCTCGCTCATTCGAGCGCCGATTCGAGCGCCGATTCGGTCACCGATTCGATCACACTGGTGGAATCGTCTGAAAACCTCGGGTTTGCGGGTGGCTGCAACCTGGGGGTGAGTCGGGCACACGGCGACGTCGTCGCCTTCTTAAACAACGACGCGAAGCCCGATGCCGGTTGGTTGACCCACGGCGTCGATGCCCTTTATCGCACACCACAAGTGGGTGCGGTGGCCAGTCGCGTGCTGGACTGGGAGGGCAAGACCATCGACTACGCCGGAGCGGGCCTCACCTGGTATGGCATGGGCTACCGGCCTCTGTCCGGCCACCCGGCGTCGAGGAAAAAAGAAGCCTCCGCGGGGCCGGTGCTCTTTGGCACCGGCTCGGCCATGCTGGTGCGAAAAGACGTCTTTGACACACTCGGCGGCTTCGACGAAGACTTCTTCATGTTTTTCGAAGACGTCGATTTTGGTTGGCGGTTAAACCTCGCAGGGTGGACCTACCAGTACGCACCAGACTCGCTGGTATTTCACAAACACCACCAGTCGATGAGCGATATCGGCAGCCACAAAGAAGAGTTCCTGCTCGAGCGAAACGCTCTCGCGTGCCTTTACAAAAACCTGGGCCACGAAAAACTGCGCACCGTGTTGCCGGCGGCAATGATGATGTCGGCCCGCAGGGCCGCCACCCGCACCGGGGTGGACACCACGGCGTTTGATATTCGCCGAAGCGACCCCGAACCAGAAGCCGTGGACCCTCTCGCCTTGGTGCCGCTCTATGCCACCGACCAGTTTCTGGAAATGTTGCCGGCCCTGAAAGCCAAACGCCAACAGATTCAAGCCTCCCGGGTGGTCTCCGATCACTGGATGTGGAAGCTCTTTGGCGAGCCGGAAGCGCCCATGTCGACAGAGCCCGGGTACCTTCGTGGGTATGACACCCTGCAGGAGGCCTTCGACGTGGTGAGTGATCCGCCGGCAACGAGTGTGCTGATCATCACCGGTGATCCACTGGGCCAAAAGCTCTCCGGTCCGGGCATTCGCGCCTGGCAGATGGCCAGAGCGCTCGCCCCCAGCCACGAAGTGACCCTGATGACGCTCACCGAACTGGGCGATGTCGAACACACCGGATTCGACGTTGTCCAGGTCGCCCCCGGAGACAATAAAGCGTTTGGTCCGTGGGAGGCCTGGGCCGATGTGATCATCTTCCAAGGCCACGCCCTGGATCTCTTCGATGCGCTCCAGCGGAGCACCAAACGACTCATCATCGACATTTACGACCCGATGCACATCGAACAGCTCGAACAGGCCAGGCACCTGCCAGAAGACCAGTGGTCGGCCCACGTCGCCGACGCCACACAATCCATTACTAACCAGTTGCGCCGTGGCGACTACTTCCTGTGTGCTTCAGAGCGACAGCGACATTTTTACCTGGGTCAACTGACCACGCTTGGGCGGGTGACCCCCCAGGGCTACCGCGATGACCCACACCTTGAGCGGCTGATCGGTGTCGTGCCCTTTGGAATCCCCGACGATGACCCCACACACGACACCGAGGTATTGCGCGGTGTGGTGCCGGGAATCGGCACCGATGACCTGGTGCTCATCTGGAGTGGCGGGCTCTACAACTGGTTTGACCCGCAGACACTGATTCGTGCTGTGGCGGAACTCGCGGGGAGGCAGCCGCGAGTGAAACTGTTCTTCCAGGGCACCAAGCACCCCCACCCGGGTGTTCCGGAAATGCCCATCGTCGACGAATCGAAAAGTCTCGCCACAGAGTTGGGCGTGTTGGACCGCCACGTGTTTTTCAACGACTCCTGGGTGGATTACACCACCCGGCACAACTACCTGCTGGAGGCAGACGCGGGGGTGTCCACCCACCGGGCCCACCTCGAAACGACGTTTTCGTTTCGCACCCGAGTGCTGGATTACCTGTGGGCAAAGCGCCCGATGGTCCTCACCGAGGGCGACCATTTTGCCGAGTTGGTCCAACGCGAAGCGTTGGGCGTGGTCGTTCCCGCCGGGGACGCCTCGGCGCTCGCCGACGCACTCGAGCGGGTCCTCACCGACGAGACTTTTCGCACCCAGGCCATCGACAACATCACCCGGGTCCGCGAGTCCTACCGCTGGCACCGGGTACTCGCCCCGCTGTTGCACTACGTCGCCGGGGTGGGCCACCCCGAAGAGCCCGCGTTGGCATCGCGGGAGGGCACGAAGCGTTTCTCGCCGCTTCGACCCCGAACGACGCGTTTTCGCCCCGGCGATATCGGCCGCGGGTTACAGCGTCTGGGCCGGGGTGAGTTTCGACTCATCGTCCGGGCCATCGCCCGTCGAATCGTGCCGCGATCGAGGTAACCGACGGTGTCTGACAGCCCGAATAGTGACAGCCCGAATAGTGACCGGCACGGTTCTGACCCGCGCAGCTCTCACGGGCTCGGTTCTGACGAGCACATTCCTGGCCCACACCGCCTCGCGGTGGCCATCGCCACCTACAACGGTGAGCGGTTTATCGGCCAGCAGTTAGAGAGCATCCTTGAACAAACCCGGTTGCCCGACGAAATAGTCGTCTCTGATGACCAGTCGAGCGATGACACGGTCGCGATCGCGGAGGCGATGTTGCGGGGGCCCTGCGAGGCGGCGGGCATCACGCTGAGAATCATCGAGCACGACACCCCCGCAGGGGCGGCTGCCAATTTCGCTCACGCGCTGGCTCACACCACCGCCGAGGTGGTGGCGCTGGCCGATCAGGACGACTGGTGGCTGCCGCACAAACTAGAGACCCTCGCCGCCCATTTCGACGCGCTCCCAGAATTGGTGATGGTGCACTCGGATGCGGACCTGGTCGACTCAGAGGGTGAAAAGACCGGTCTTCGCGTGCTCCAAAGCTTGCGGATGACCACCACCGAGCGGATCAACCTGGTGACCGGTCGGGGTATTCGGGCCCTGGTGCGTCGAAACCTGGTGACCGGTCAGACGGCGCTTATGCGTCGAGAGCTCATCGAAACGGCGGGGTCGATTCCCGCCGGTTTCGTCCACGACGAATGGTGGGCGTTGGTGGCGGCAAGCCAAGACGGGTTGCTGTTGGACCCCCGGGTCTTCCAGCACTACCGCCAACACGAGGGAAACGAAATCGGGGCTGACAAGTCTGGCCTTCAGCGCCTGCGGGAGCGCTTTAGTGAACCCCAGAGCGCGTTTCGCGCTCGCCACCGGATTCGACACGAGGGCCTTGGCGCCTACCTCAACTCCCCGCAGTGGTCCGGATCCGATGAAGCGGCGCGACTCTTGCGGGGTCGAATGTCCCACTACGACTGGCAGGCCACACTTCCTTCTGCCCGCCTGGCGCGGGTGGCCCCGGTGCTGTGGCGCTACCTCACCGGTGACTATCACCGGTTTCGACGGGGGTTGTTTGACGCACTGAGGGACCTGGTCCAACCCGGTCACTGACAGCGCTCAGGGGCGAAACACCCCCTCAATACCGGGTTTTTCTCCCCACCCCGCATAGCTTTACAGACGTGAAAGCTTTTGTGCTCTCTGCTGGCGCGCTCCTGCTCGGAGTGCTGGTCGCCATCGGCGGATACCCCCTCTCGGGTCTGATGACCCCTAGCGCGTATGCCTCCGAGCCGACACCCGATCTGGAACACGCCGCGACGAACGGCAGCACCGTGGTGGGTGCCGACTCGGCGGGTCGGCTGTGGTGGTCCGACGGCGACGGCGAAGACGGCACCTGGGTCGATTCCGGTGTGGCGCTCGGCAAAAATGGGGTCACCTCGCTGATCTGGACGGGCGAGCGGTTTATCGCGACGTCGTTTTTTTCGTTTGCCCGAAGCGATGACGGTAAAGACTGGACGGTGCGAGTCTTTCCCCTGGGTGAAGCCTTCGACCCGGGCGACATCATCTCCGATGACGAGTTTTTCCAACGCGGCTCGATGAGCGCGGAGGAAATCCAAGACTTTCTCGATAGCAAAATCAGCGACTGTCGAGACGACTATGTCTGCTTAAACGAATTCGAAGAGGACACCTTCGACCGCGACAAAACGCTGCTGTGTCAGGCCTACGACGGAAAAGACGACGAATCGGCCGCCGAGATCCTCTACAACGTCTCGGAAGCCTGCGGTGTCGCTGCGGAAGTCCTCATCGTGTTGCTGCAAAAAGAAATGGGCCTGGTCACCCACACCTGGCCGTCTAGTTGGCGCTTCGATAAAGCCACCGGGTATGCCTGCCCCGACACGGCACCCTGCGACGAGCGCTACTTCGGTTTTTACAACCAGGTCTATAACGCCGCGAAACAGTTCAAGCGCTACGCCAACCCGCCAGGAACCAGTCGCTTTTTCACCTGGTATCCGGTGGGCAAGCAGTCAAACGTGCGCTGGCACCCGCGCTCCTCCTGTGGCACGTCGCCGGTGACGATCAAAAACCAAGCGACCGCCGGGCTCTACTACTACACCCCCTACGCCCCCAACGAGCCGGCCATGGCGAACCTCACCGGCACCGGGGATTCCTGCTCCAGCTACGGAAACCGCAACTTCTGGCGCCTCTACAACTACTGGTTTAACCCCACCACAGAATTTGGCACCTACATCACCACCGACGACGAGGCACTGCTCGCCGTCGACGGCGACGGCTATCTCGCCCGTTCGACCAACGGGGTGAACTGGTTGCGGGTGGGGCGAATTCCGGATGTGGGCGGGTCCAACCGCATCGCCCAGTTTGGCTACACCGACGAAGGACGCCTCGCCGTGTTGACCGCCAAAGGCGACGCCTTTCACACCGAGGACATGGAGGACTGGGATGCCCTCGAGATTGAACAAACCTCCGTCCCGCAAACTTTTGTCACCAACCACACGGTGAAATCCGGTGACACGGTGTGGGCGATTGCCAGTAGAAACGGCGTCAGCGTCAGCACAGTGGTAAAAGAAAACGACCTTCCCGGTGACGGTTCGTTCATTCGAATCGGTCAAGAACTCACCATCACTAAAACCGGTGAAGTGCCACAGTTTGAGAGCCCGATCGAGGCGCACTCGTCACACGTGTCACTGGCGTCTCTGGGCATTGACGACCAGAGCGCCACGACGGTGAGCGACGACTCCAGCGACGACTCCAGCGGTGAAGACTCTGGCGATGATTCCGGCGGGGGCGATTCGGACTCGGAGGACTCCAGTGAGGAGAGTTCCTCGAACTCTTCTCGTGTGCTGCAGCCTCTCGTCACCCAACAGGGCGACGCGGACACGGTGTATGTCGTGAAGCGCGGCGACACCCTGATTCGCATTGCCTACCGATACGACACCACCGTGTCGGCGCTTCGAGACGCCAACACCATTCGAAACGTGAACTTCATCGTGATCGGTCAGCGCCTCATCGTGGGATCAGACTCCCAGGAGCAAAAATTCCACACCGTGGAATCCGGGGACACCGTGGAATTGATTGCCGAACTGCGAGAGGTGTCGACCACCACGATCTTGGCGTTGAACTCCAGCCTGGAGACGAACTCGGAGCTCGAGGTCGGCTCCCTGGTGCGCGTCGAATAACTCGACAGACGAATTAGCGGGTGGGCGTCTTGTCGTCGAGCTCGGCGCGCAGCAGCGCAATTTCTCGCGCCAGGTCGGTGTTGGTCTTATCGATCGAGAGCATTCGTCGGTATTGGTGGACGATGTAGAACATCATGGCGACGATGAACAAATACAGCAGCAGGTCGGAGCCTTCCTTCACACCCAGCAGTGACGCGGTGCTAAAGAGCAGGTCGGGGACGATAACCAAAATGACGCCACCCACCAGCGCCAAAATCAACACCAGGCGGCGCACCGCCTGGGTCTTTGCGCTCGGTTTGGATTTCAGCAGGTAAAAACTAATCAGAATCAGGGCGATCAGCAGGAGCCACTGTGAGGGCATGAGGGGTTCCTTTCCTAGCGGACGATCAAGTCAAAGAGGATGTTGATGGAGTTCAACAGCGACTGACCTTTGCGTTTCGAATACTCGGTGTAGAGGACCTCGACCGGGTATTCCTTCCACTTCAGTTTGGTTTTGGCCAGTTGGTGCACGATTTCAGTCGCGTGGCTCATCCGGTCCTGGATGAGGTTCACGTGCTCCAAGGCGTCGGCTCGGATCACCCGGATACCGTTGTGCGCATCGGTGAGTTGGAGGCCGGTCACCACGCGGGTAATTAACACCGCGACTTTCAAGACCACTTTCTTGGCAAAACCGGGTTTGGTGCGTTTGTCGAGAAAACGCGAACCGAACACGATGGCGAGGTCTTTTCGCCGGGCAAAGGCCAACATGTCCACCACGTCTTCCACGCGGTGTTGGCCGTCGCCGTCAAAAGTGATCAGGTAATCGACGTCGCCCGCTCGGCGCGCCCAACTAATCCCGGTCTGCAGGGCTGCACCCTGCCCCAAGTTCATCGGGTGGGTAATCACCTTCGCCCCGGCCCGCCGGGCGATGTCTGGTCCGCCATCGCGGGAGCCATCGTCCACGCACAGCACCCGGCTGAAGTGCTGCTGGAGCTGCGAGACGACACCCTCGATGACGGCCGCTTCGTTAAATAGCGGGACCACAACGACACAGCGCGGCTCGGCGAGCTCGCGCTGTGGTTGGGTTTTCCCGGTCGCCACGCGTCTATTCTCCCAGAAAGCGCAGCACGGCGGGGATCGGCCAGTGGAGACGGGGCGAGAGGAGACCGCGCTGTTCGGAACGGCGTGGCACTAAATGGCGCGGCACGAGACGGCGCAGCACTAGACGGCGCGACGGAGCTTTTGCCGCGGACCCTCTTCCGATTCGTAGACGCGTTTGACGCCATCACCGAGGGCCGATTCGATCACCCGGACGTCTCGGACTAACCGGGTGAGACCCGTCGGCTCCAGCGACGCCCCGTGGTCGGTTCCCCACATCGCACGATCCAGGGTGATGTGGCGCTCGAGCGCGTTTGCTCCAAGGCCGACGGCAGCCAGGGAGACCTGAAGCCCGGTTTCGTGCCCGGAGTAGCCCACGGGAACACCGAAGCGCTCGCGCAGGGTGTGGATCATTCGAAGGTTTGCCTCCGCCGGGTCCAGCGGGTAGGTGGAGGTGGCGTGCATCAACACCAGGTTGTCTCGACCCACGGTCTCCACGGCGGTGTCGATTTCTGCCATGGTCGACATTCCCGTCGAGAGGATCAGGGGTTTTCCGGTCTCGCGCAGTGCCTCCAGCAGCGCGATGTCGGTAATTGAGGCGCTGGCGACTTTGTGGGCGATGACGCCGTGTTTTTCCAGAAACTCCACCGAGGGGACATCCCAGGGCGAGGCGAACCAGTCGAGGCCTTTTTCTGCGCTGTAGCGGGCAATTTCGGTGTATTCGTCGTCACCGAATTCGATTCGGTGCTTGTACTCCAGGTAGGTCATCGTGCCCCACGGAGTTTCTCGTTGGAGGTGCTTTTGGGCCTCCGGGGTGGAAATATCGGGGGTGCGTTTTTGAAACTTCACCGCTTGGCAGCCCGCGACGGCGGCGACGTCGATCAGCGCTTTGGCGTGTTCGAGCTCACCGTTGTGGTTGATGCCGATTTCGGCGATGACGTAGTTGGGGTGGCCGGGGCCCACCATGTGGTTCCCAATAGCTACCGGTTTTTCGCTCATGTCCACCCTTACGCTCTCTTCAGAATCAAATCGGCCAATTCTCGCACTGCCCCGCGCCCCCCGTGTGATTCGAGAATCACACGGGCTAACAGTTTGACATCGGGGTGGGCATCCCCGGTCACGACCGGCCAGCCGACAAGACCCATCGCGGCCGCGTCGTTGACGTCGTTGCCCAAATACGCCACCCGCTGCAAATCGATCTGGTGTGTCTCGGCCCAGGTCGACAACGCTTTCGCTTTATCGTCTTGACCTTGAATCACCTCGACTCCCAGTTTTTCCGCCCGGGTCGTGACAATCGGGTTTTTCTCCGTGGAGAGGATCAACAGCGGCAGCTCGGCCTTTTTCAACAGGGTGATGGCGTAGCCATCTCGGCGACTCACCCGCACACTCTCGACGCCGTCCTGGTTGACAAAGACGTGGTCGTCGGTGTGCACACCGTCAAAGTCGAACACGACCGCGTCGATGGGCCCCATCCGGGTGGTCGATTCCCCCGACATGGCCAACTCGCGGGCGAGTTGTAAATCGTCGGGGGTGTCGATCTCGAGCGATTCCCGCCGTCCCACCTCGACGGCGCCGATTCGACCGTGAAAACGTGAGCCCGACTTTTTGATGCCGGCCGCCCGGAAGAGATAGAACGCTCCGGTTTCCATCACGCGGTGGGGCAAGTCTTGGCGTCTGGGTCTCGACCCCAGGTCGTGGCCGAGGGGGATGAGTTCATCGCCGCGGGCTTCCCATCGAAACCCGTGGTCTTCGGTGGCCGAAAACACCGCGTCATATGCCCCCGAGTTCATCATTCCGACGGCCTGATCTAAGTCGCTGGGGTCGATAAACGGGCTGGTGGCTTGAATGAACACCACAAGGTCGGCGTCGGGGACCACGTCGAGTGCGTGCAGGATGGCCGATTCGCTACTGGCTTCGTCGCCGGCGAGTTCGGGAGGGCGGTTGATCACGGTGGCGCCATTGGACTGTGCCACCGAGGCGATTCTCTCCTGGTCGGTCGAGACGTAGACCCGGTCGATGCTGCGTGTCGCGAGCGCACTGCGCACCGCCCGGGCGACCAGGGAGACCCCGTGGACGGGTTGGAGGTTTTTATCCGCAATGCTTTTTGAGCCTCCGCGGGCGGGAATGATGGCGACCGTACTCACCCGGCAAGACTATCGGCCAGGCCGTGCCCGGGGGCGAAAATTGCCCGCACGGGCCTGCCCGACCCGCTGTGCCAGGCGGACTAGGCTGAACCATCATGAGCCTGACCGGTGTGGCTCCCTGGCTATCTGCCAATCTGGGGCCCGTTCTCCAGACCCGACTCCCCTTGGGTGCGCTGTTACAGGCCCAGTGGAAAGGCGGTGTGTTTGGTCGCTACGACGTCTTACTCAGAAGCGTGGTCGCCCAGCAGCTCCTGCGCGATAAACCACCCAGCCGGGCAACCACAGAAATCTCCTGGTACAACACCATGCAGTCGCTTCGGGCGAATAAGGACACCCTCGCCACGTTTACCGATTTGGCGCGGGCGGTGCGCGATGTGGGCCTCGACCCGGATTTTCCGATCGGTATTTCCCCGCGCGGCAGCCTGCTCGATGGTGCGCACCGCTTCGCCATCGCGCTCGCGCGAAACGAAGCCACCATCGCCGTGGATGTGCGCCTGTCGAAGCGTCTTCGACCCTTCGAGCGGCGCTGGTTTGTCGAGGCGGGCCTGCCCGAGGCGGCGCTGGTGGCGATGGATGCGGAGCTCGATCGCACGATGGCTCACACCGGGGTGGACACGATTCTCATCACCCCCCGCACCTCTGAGCCCGTCCGGACCTGGTTGGCACCGCTCCTTCCCGCGGGGATGAAGGTGGTGCGCGAATGGTCGGTGTCACTGTCTGAGGGCGACGCCAGCGAATTGGAGCGCATCATGCGCGAGATTCCCTGGCACGAAAAAGCGAGCAAACGCCTCCCCGCCAGCAGGGAATTGCCGGGCGGTGCGCTGGAGGTGGTCCGCCTGCGACTGGCCCACCACCAACTCGAGCGGATCAAAAAGACCGCCACAGCCAGAGACCTGGTCGCGGCCGAGTTTGAGGGCTCCCTTCGGGAGGCGATCGGCCGGGTCGCGCTCGTGGGCCAGACCTACCAGCACAACCGCGGCGGCCTGAACTTTCTCGCCGGACACGGCTGGCACCACCAGGCGGGCACGACGTGGCAATAGCGAAACTGAGCAAAACCCTGGCCCACTACCCGTGGGGGGGCAGGGGCGCCATTTCTGAACTCTTTGGCTGGAGTGAGTCGAATCAGCCAGAAGCCGAATGGTGGTTGGGTGTCCACCCGGTCCGCCCCAGCACACTCGCCGCAGATGGTGGGCCACTTTCGGAGTGGTTGCAGCGCCATGACGCGCGCTCCGACCTGCCCTACCTGTTGAAAGTCTTAGCCCCCACCATGCCGCTGTCACTGCAGGTCCACCCCAGTACCGAGCAGGCGCACGAGGGTTATGACCGGGAAGTCCAGCAGGGCGTGGCGCTTGATTCTGGTCACCGACTGTTTAAAGACCGCAGCGCCAAACCGGAACTCGTTGTCGCCCTCCAGGGTGGCTTCCACGCCCTGGCGGGGGTGCGACCACTCGAGCAGACCGTGGCGGCACTGACCGGACTCCAGCGCGGAGGCGACGCGAGCGAGGTGCAGGCGTTGATGACTCGCCTGCAACGAGACGGCATCGCCCAAACGGCCTCGTGGTTAGTGGGCGGTGATCAATCCGTCGCGACACTGGTGTCGCAACTGAGCCAACTGGCGGATGCAGCAGCTGTGATCGCCAGCGCGGGAGAGGGTGGGCGAGAAGAGCTCGCTACCGACCCCGGGGTTGTCGCGGCGGACACCATCATTCGACTGCGCGAGCACTTCCCGGGTGATCCGGGAATCGCGGTCGCCATGCTGCTCCACCGCGTCGATCTGGCACCAGGTGAAGCCCTGTTTGTCGATGCGGGAGTCCCCCACGCCTACCTCGAGGGCTACGCCGTGGAGTTAATGGCCCCGAGCGACAATGTCCTGCGCGGGGGCCTCACCACCAAACACGTCGACGCCGATGCTTTTGTCGACATGGTGGTGTGGCAAGAAGGCCCCATTCCCCGCCTGGAGCCCACCGGTGGCGACTCTTCGGTGGAGGTCTACCGACCCGCCGGGCACGATTTTCAGTTATCCAGGCTGCGCGGAGAGCGCACCCAGGAGCGGGTGGGCCTGGTGGGCCCCAGCATTGTGCTGTGCACGGAGGGGACCTGGCAGGTGCGCGGACCCCGCGGGTCCATCACCGCCAGCCGCGGCGAAGCCTGGGCGGTCAGCCAATCAGAATCACCGCTCACCCTGGAAGGCTCGGGGGAGCTGTGGTGGGCAAGCCCCAGTGAAGGCTCCGGCCAGTAGCGGCCAGTAGGGCTGAGTCGCGAGTGCTGATGCGCACTGTTTCGCTGATGCGCACTGGTGTGCTCTGGTCGCTAGGCTCCAGACTATGAAATTTCTCGTCACTGGAGGCGCCGGTTATATCGGGGGCCACACCGTCCATTCGCTGGTGGCCGCGGGCCACGACGTGGTCGTCATCGACGACCTCTCCTCGGGCCGGGCGGAGGTCCTGCCCGACGGGGTGTTGCTGGTGGAGGGGTCTGTGACCGACCCCGCGGCCTTGGATCAGGCGTTTGGCCACGCGGTGGACGGGGTCATCCACTTCGCCGGGTTTAAACACGCCGGTGTCAGCGTGGACAAGCCGTTGGTGACTTACGACCAGAACGTGGTGGGAATGCTTCGACTGCTGGAGGCGATGGAGCGTGCGGGGGTGGGACACATCGTGTTTTCGTCGACCTCAGCCGTCTACGGCGATGTCGATGCACCGGTAATCGAAGAAGACGCCCCCAAAAACCCCGCATCGCCTTACGGCGAATCCAAACTGGTGGGCGAGTGGATATTGCGCGATCAGGGCGTTGCCACGGGGCTGAGGCACTGTTCGCTTCGCTATTTCAACGTCGTCGGCTCTGGAGTGCCGGGTATTTACGACACCAGCCCCTATTCGCTGCTCTCCATGGTGTTTGCCGCACTGAGGAGGGGAGAGACCCCGCAGGTGTTTGGTACCGATTACGACACCCCCGATGGCACCTGCATCCGCGACTACATCCACGTCCAAGCCCTCGCGGATGCGCACGTGCAGGTGGCCGAAAAGCTGGTCGCCGGTGAGTCCCTGCACAGTGCCTACAACCTCGGTAGTGGCACCGGCTCGAGTGTGGCGCAGATGATGGCCGAGGTGGCGAAGGTCACCGGCGTTGACTTTGAACCCGAAGCGCGCCCCCGCCGGGCCGGCGATCCGATGAAAGTCGTCGCCTCCGGTGAGGCTGCCGCCCGCGATGTGGGCTGGGCGATGCACCAGTCGGTCGCCGAGATGGTGGGCTCCGCGTGGCGGGAATATTCTGCGGCCCACGGCGTGTCGCTCAACTAATTGGCGAATAGGGTTTTCCTCACAGTGAGCGCCCCAGCCCCCTATTTACCGGACTTTAATAACGAGGGTCGGGACTGACCTTCTAGTAAAGCGTGAAAAAACCGGGTTTCTGGACTTGACGCGGGGGTAATTACACCGATGTAATACTGGCAGTACCGTGGCCTGTGGCGGTACCAGCAAAGGAGTAGAGAGTGGCGGAGTTTCGCAACTCAGTACCAGACAACTGGTTTGTCGACCCGGTTCAACTGGGCATCCCGGGTGTTCGCGACGACGACGATGGCGCGTTGGCGTGGCAGGCAGACGCACTGTGCTCGCAGACAGACCCCGAAGCATTCTTCCCCGAAAAAGGTGGCTCCACCCGGGAAGCAAAAAAGATCTGCCAGCAGTGCGAAGTGAGCTCCGAGTGTTTGGAATACGCTCTGTCCAACGACGAGCGTTTCGGAATTTGGGGTGGGCTCTCCGAGCGCGAGCGTCGTCGCCTGCGCCGGCGCGCCTAGCGGGGAGATGCGCCGCCGGGTCCACGCCGTCGTCATCGCCCGCAGGCGCGGCGATCGGCTCATTCAGACCCTCGAAGCCCTCCGGGGACAACAACTAGCTCCCGAGGGCACCGTTGTGGTCGACCTCACCGGGGACGCCTCGGCCGAGGAGATGTTTCGCGAGCAACTAGGCCGCGACCACTCGGTGACCATCCTCTCCGGCCGCCAGGCCATGGGCTGGTCGGAGGCGCTCAACCTGGCTCGAAGCACACTGCCCGACGAAGGCTGGATGTGGGTGCTGCGAGACGACACCACCCCGCATAAAGAGGCTCTCGCCCACCTGCACTCCGCCGTCGACGGTGCGCCGAGCGTCGTGATGGCGGGGCCCAAGCAGCGCATGTCCGAACACGGCGGATGGTTGCGCGAATTCGGTGAGACCATCACCACCTGGGGTGAGCGCCAAGCGATCGTGGACCGCGAACTCGATCAGGGTCAATACGACCGGATGAGTGACGTCATGGCCGTCGGGGATGCCGGCCTGCTCATCCAACTGGGGGTATTCGACGCCCTCGGTGGCGCCGATCCCGCCCTGGACCCACTCGATGCACCCCTCGATTTGGGTATTCGCGCCCGACTCGCCGGACATCGGGTACTGGCGGTGCCGGCCGCCGTGGTCTACGTCGAGCGGGGTCCCGCCGACTGGCGAGCCGGAAAAGACCTGGGTGCCGCCACGATGTTTCGCCTGGATCGCGCCGCCTGGTTGTATCGACGCTTTGCCTACAGCGCGTGGTGGGCGCTGATCCCCCTGGTGCTGCTCTCGCTTCCCGGTGCGCTGCTGCGCTCTGGGTGGCAGTTTGCCGCCAAACGCCCCGACCTCGCCGTGTCCGAAGTGGTCGCCACGCTGGCCGCCCTCTGGCGCCTGCCCCAGGCGATTGTCGCGAAGGCGCGCCTCAGCCAGTCCAAAACGGTGGCCTGGGCTGCCCTTGCCCCGCTTCGCATGTCGCCAGGCGATCACCGCCGCCGTCGACAACTGCGCGCGGAAGCGCGCTTCGCCTCGGCCGAAGAGTCCGCCAGGTCCCGCACCAGACCGGCTTTCTGGCCGGCGGGAGCCTGGCTCATTGTGGGCCTGGCAGCACTTGGCACCCTGATTTCTGGCCCCCTGGTGGGCGCGCGTGCCTTGGTCGGCGGGGGTATGTTGCCCCTGGCGACCAGCATCGAATCCCTGTGGGCGCAAGTGCGCTGGTTGCAGCCGTATACGGTCGGCAACGTCTGGGGTGAGCAGCTGATCCCGGCTGATCCGGCTGCGCTCGTACTCGCACTGATTGGCTCGATCACCTGGTGGCAGCCGTCGCTCGCCCTCGTGGGCTTGTGGTTTGCCGCCCCGCTGCTCTCCGGGCTGATCGCCTGGTGGGCGGGTTCGCAGTTTTTACAGCGGCAATTGGCGACGACAGTCTTCGCCCTGCTCTGGGTCTTACAACCCTCTTTCCTCCTCGCCCTGACCGAGGGACGCTGGCAGGCCGTGCTGTTGCACATGGCCCTGCCGTGGTTATTGGCCACCATGCTGAGTGCCCACACCTCTTGGCAGCGGGCCGCAGCGGGCGGTTTTGCCACTGCCCTGGTGACCGCGCTCGCGCCCGTGTTGTGGCCGGCGGTCGTCTTCGGCTGGTTGGTTGTTGTCCTCATCGCCGGGTGGAAGCAGCCGGCGCGTGCCCTGCTGGGCACGCTGCCCCTCGCCCTCATTCCCGCCCTGGTCTGGTGGATACCCCGCTGGGGCGCCCCGGGAGACATCGCCCTGTTGGAGGGACTGGGGCGGTTTTTTGCCGACCCGGGCATCGCCCAGAGCGCTGCCGGGACCAACTGGTGGTGGTATCTCTTGGGTTGGCCCCTCACGCCACCAAGCGCCGACCTCGCGGGTGTGAGCCTGGCCCTCGCGCCGCTGGCCCTCTGGTTCGCCATTCCCCTCATCGCCTTAGCCCTCGCCGTGTTTTCGACCAGGCGCGCAGACATCCAGGTCGCACTGGGCGCGCTCGTCTTCACCGGTGTGATCACTGCCGCCGTGGCGCCGGGGATCGCCCAGGGTTACCTGGGCACTGAACCGGTTTTCGTGTGGCCCGGGAGCGCCGTGATGCTCATCGTGTTGGGGCTCGGCGCGGCCGCCGCGGCCACCCTCGATGAACTACAGCCCGAATCCTTCGCCTGGGGCTCCGGGGTGGTGGCCCGCCGGGTGTCTGCCGGGCTTCTCGCCGCCGCCACGGTCGGCGCCGCGCTGGCCGCCATTGCGCCACTTGGCGGGGGCCTCTGGAGTGAGTCGGCCACACTCCAGGCACGCAGTGAAGCGAGGACTGTGCCGGCACTTGTCGCCGCCGAAGCGCGTTCACACCCGCAACAGGGAACCCTGGTGATCACCGAGGGTGTGGAACCGGGAGTCTTTGAGGCTGTAGTGGTTCGAGGCGTGGGCGACACTCTGGAGCGGAGCAGTTCGCTCTATCGCCAGCGCCCCGCCCAAGCCGATTCGGCTTCCGTGACCCGCGCATCGCTGGTGGCGGCCATCGTGCAACCCACCAGCACGGATCCTCGTCAGGGTCTTCTCGACGAGCAGATTCGCTTCATCTGGTTTCAGGGCAACCCCGAGAGCGATGCGGCGCGCACAATGGGACAGCGTCCCTATTTCATCCAGTCGGGCACCACCGAGGACTCGGTGCTCTTCCAGGTCGACCTCGACTCCCAGGAGACACCGCAAGAACTCTCCCCCACACCCGCCCAGGCACAGGCCGATGGCCTGTGGCTGGCGAGCTGGCTGCTCTGGGGCGTCTTGGCATTGCCGACCGAGCGCAGACCCAGACGCCGGTCCGAAGAGGGCGATGACGCCTCATCGCTACAGCGCGTGTTAGACGAGGACACCGATGACTGACCCCCAGAATCCAGACCCCCAGAATCCGGACACGCAGGTGCCGGACACCCAGAATCAAGACGCGCAGAATCAAGAGACCCAGGTGCCCATGACACCGCGCGTGCCCGCGGGCACGGCGTCACTGGCGCGCATCGGCTCGGGTGCCCTCGGACTGTTGTTTCTTGCCGCCTCGCTCGTTTTGGTCAGCCAGAATGTTCCCCAGTCTTTTGTGGCGGGACTGCCCGGTCCAGCCCCGTCACTCGAGCCCCTACCGGCCAGTGCCGACGCACCCAACCAGCAGGTGGTGTGTGCCGGGCCGTTTTTGACCTACGTCGCGCAGGAGACCACCCCCCGGGGTTTTTCTGACCCCGAGCTCACCCGGTTGGGTGCAGCGGCCACCGAGGTGGAGTTGGAATCAGAAGATTTCCTCCAAGAATTTGCCGGCACCGAGGGTGAGCTTGCTCCACCACCGGTGTTTATCGAACAACCCGCCGAGGCCGGTTTTCTCGGTGGGGCGAGTAGCGCCCGCATCGAGAGTGTCTTCGCGTGGGGTCTGGCGGCACAGACCTGTCAGGCCCCCGTCTCCGAAGGGTGGCTGGTCGCGGGCTCCACTTCTGTGGGCCGCCAAGGAGTGATTTCGCTATCAAACCCCGGTTCTGTCTCGGCGAGTGTTGACCTCACCCTCTACGGCGAATCCGGGCCGATTACGGCGCCCTCCGGGCGGGGTATTTTGCTCCAGCCCGGTGAGCGGCGGGTCTTCAGCTTGGCCGGGTTAGCCCCCGCCGAGGCCTCACCGGTGATCGCGGTGGCCAGTGCGGGCACACCCGTGAGTGTGATGCTGCACGCGGCGCTGATTCGCGGGCTCGACCCGGACGGTGTTGACCTGGTGGGGCTCCAAGGACCGCCGTCGACCCTGCGGGTTCTGCCCGGGGTGTGGCTGGAATCTGAGGACGCGCTCGCGCGCGTCAGCGGTGAAGAGGGCTACAGCGACATCGGTCCCGTGCTGCGGTTGCTCTCCCCGGAGACCGACGCCAATGCGACGGTGCGAGTGATCCGCCCCGTCGCCGGGGACGTCGTCAGTGACGTCTCACTGGAAGCGGGCCGCGTGTTCGACGTGGCGTTGGACACTCTGGGTCAGGGTCACGCGGCGGTGGTGGTCGAATCTGACCAGCCCGTCGTCTCCGGTATTCGACACTCCAGTGTGGGGGAGTCGCGCACCGATTTGGCGTGGTTACCCACCGCACCCCTGATCGACGGGCCGGGCAGTGTGGTCATCCCCGGCGGGCCAGAGGCCACCCTGCACGTGGTGAACAACTCCGACCAGCCGGGAACACTCAAATACGCCCGGGTCGCAGAGGACGGCGAAGAGGTACTCGCCGGTGGTGAGATTGACCTGCCCGCCCAGGGCCTCAGCGTGCGAAGCCTGGGTGGCGCAGGCGGTGCATACCTTTTCGAATCGGATACTCCGGTGGCCATCGGTGTGGTCCTGCGCGAAGACGGCGAGTTGTCGAACCTCGTGGCGACCCCGCCACCGCTAACCTCCCCCGAAATCCTCGTCTACGCACGCTAGCGCCAGGAATGCTGGCAGGAGTGCTGGCAGGGGTCTGGCAGGGGTGTGGGCCCGCGTGTGGGCAGTGCGCCTCGCCCGGTTAGCTCCCCCTGCCGGGGGCAAGTTGCCAGGGGTCCATCCCGGTGAGTTCGGCGACCGCTCTGATGACGACCGATTCGACCACCATGCGCTCAAACCAACGGTCTTCGGGGTGGTGGTGGCCGAGGCGCTCGATCGGCAGTCGAAACAGGTGCACGGTGTTCGCCGCTTTATCGACGCGCCAGCGGGCGACACCCGGCAGGGTGGAGGGTTGGTCGGGCATCGCGTGGATGACGAGAATGGTCTCCTGAAGCTGCTCGGGTGCCACTTTTTTCAGGTGGTCCATCATCGCTTCGACGATGTCGATAAAGGCATCCGAGCGGCGTCTTCTGGGAGCGAGCAGGGGTCCCACCGCCAGGGAGCGACCCGGACGGCGAGCGCGGCCGCGGGGGGACCGAGCCAGTGCGGGCTTCTTGCGCGTCATCCCTCCACGGTAGTGGCCTCGCCGTTAGCCTGGGGCATTATGCGTGAGCGACGACCCCCCGAGCGCCGTTGCAGCAAAGTCAGTTGCGAACTCACCGCCCAACACACCCTGACCTATGTTTACGCGGACCAGGAAGTGGTGATTGGTCCGCTCGCTCAGCAGGCAGAGCCCCACTCTTACGACCTGTGTGCACCTCACGCGCAGTCTCTCACGGCGCCGCAGGGTTGGCAGGTGGTGCGCTACCGGCCCGAGTTACACGTCGACTGACGAGCCTCACCGTGACGAGGCCGATCGTGTGAGGAGGCCGATTGCGTGACGAGGCCGATTGCGTGAAGAGGCTGATTGCGTGACTAGGCTGGCCGGGTGAGCTCCCCCGACGATTCCCTCGACTCTGTCGCCGCAGCCGCTCTCGACGACATCGTCAAAAGCTACGACATTCGGGGGTTGGTGGAAAACCAGCTCACCCCCCGCGTGGCCTACGCCCTGGGGGTTGGAGTGGTCGAAGAACTCGGTCTTCTGGATGCCGGCTTCATCGTCGGCCACGACATGCGCCCCAGTTCGCCCGAGCTCGCCCGAGCATTGGAAGCGGGCGCGAGGGATGCCGGCGCGAGGGTGCGCTCGATCGGTTTGGCCTCCACCGACATGGTCTATTTCGCCTCCGGGCGCTTCGATGAGGCGGCGGCGATGATCACCGCGAGTCACAACCCTGCCGAATACAACGGCATCAAGTTTGCCAAGGCGGGCGCCAAAGGCGTCAGTTTCGATCACGGCCTCTCGGCTATTCGAGACCGCGCCAAAGAGTGGTTGGCCAAGGGTCTGGACCCGATGATCCCGGCGGAGCCCTCCGGGGTATCTGACGTGTTGGCCGATTACGCGCAGTTTCTGCGCAGTCTGGTCGATATTTCTGCCGGGCGAGAACTGAAAGTCGTCGTCGACGCCGCCAACGGGATGGCCGGCTACACCGTGCCAGCGGTGCTGGAGGCCGGGGCCGGACTCGAGAGACTCCCGCTGGAGATTATCCCGCTGTATTTCGAACTGGATGGCACCTTCCCGAACCACGAGGCAAACCCCCTGGAGCCGAAAAACCTGGTGGATCTCCAGGCGGCGGTCGTCGCCCACGGCGCGGATGTCGGCCTGGCCTTCGACGGTGACGCGGATCGGTGTTTCGTGGTCGATGAACACGGCGATCCGGTGAGCCCGAGTGTGGTCGGCTCGATTGTGGCCAAACGAGAAATCAGGCGGGTGCGAGCGGACCTGGGGGAAGATCACCCCACCGTGTTACACAACCTGATTTGCTCGCGCGTGGTGGCAGAAACCATTGACGCGGAGGGCGCCCAGGCGATGCGCACCGCGGTCGGCCATTCGCTCATTAAAGACGACATGGCGAGGACGGGTGCGGTGTTTGGTGCCGAACACAGCGCGCACTACTACTTCCGGGACTTTTTCGGCGCCGATTCGGGCATGTTGGCCGCCCTGCACGTCCTAGCAGAGCGCGGGGCGTCCGATGCTCCGCTCAGCGCCCTCGCCCAGGACTACATGCCCTACCTGCAGTCGGGAGAAATCAACACCCGGGTGGGTGATGTCTCGGCCGTGGTGGCACGCATCGAACAGGTCTTTTCTGAGCGTGCGCGCATCGACCGGCTCGACGGGTTGAGTGTGATCGGACCCGCCGAGGGCGAGGCCATGTGGTGGTTTAACGTCCGCGCGTCGAATACGGAGCCGCTTCTTCGACTCAATGTCGAGGCGGGCTCACCGGAGACCCTCCAGGCCATCACCGACGAAGTCCAGGCGCTGATCGCCGGAGCGTGAGGCCGCGGGGTCCGATGTGACCGGGTCGGAGCGGCTGTGGGGTAAGTGTTTACCCGCAATGACGACTCTGTCAGCTTTCTGGTGACACAATATGAAGCATGTTGACTACTACTCCACTCCAGTACCGTGTGGCCGATTTGTCTCTCGCTGAGTCGGGCCGCCACCAGATTCGACTCGCCGAGCACGAAATGCCGGGCTTAATGGCCCTTCGTGACGAGTTCGGCCCGCATCAGCCCCTGAAGGGCGCCCGGATCACCGGTTCACTGCACATGACCGTGCAGACCGCGGTCCTCATCGAAACCCTCGTCGCCCTCGGTGCTGAAGTGCGCTGGGCATCGTGCAATATTTTCTCCACCCAAGACGAGGCCGCTGCCGCGGTCGTTGTCGGAAATGGCACCCCCGAGGACCCCCAGGGAAGCCCCGTATTCGCCTGGAAGGGTGAAACCCTCGACGAATACTGGTGGTGCACCGAACAGATTTTTGACTGGTCGGCTCACGGCCACAACGGCCCCAACATGATCCTGGACGACGGTGGCGACGCCACCATGCTCGTGCACAAGGGTGTCGAGTTCGAAGCAGCCGGTGCTGTTCCAGAACCCCAAGCCTCCGACCCCGCCGAGTGGCGCGTCGTGTTGGGTGTGTTGGCGAAGAACCTCGCCGAGTCACCCGGCAAGTGGACCGAAATTTCCGGCGACATCATCGGTGTCTCCGAGGAGACGACTACCGGTGTGCACCGCCTGTACGAGTTCTTCAACGCCGGCGCGCTGCTCTTTCCGGCGATTAACGTCAACGACTCGGTCACCAAGACGAAGTTTGACAACAAGTACGGTATCCGGCACTCGCTGGTCGACGGTCTCAACCGCGCGACCGACACCCTCATCGGCGGCAAGGTCGCTCTCGTCGCCGGTTACGGCGATGTCGGCAAGGGCTCAGCGGAGTCGCTTCGCGGTCAGGGCGCTCGGGTGATCATCACCGAGATCGACCCGATTTGCGCCCTGCAGGCCGCCATGGACGGCTACCAGGTCGCCAAGCTGGAGAGTGTCATCGACCAGGTGGATATTTTTGTGACCTCGACGGGAAACAAAGACGTCTTCACCCTCGAGCACCTCATGGCGATGAAACACCAGGCGATTATCGCCAACGTCGGACACTTCGACAACGAAATCGACATCGCCGGGTTGGAATCACTCGAAGGGGCGACCAGCATTGAAATCAAGCCCCAGGTGCACGAATGGCAGTTGCCCACTGGCCGAAGCATCCTGATGCTGAGCGAGGGTCGCCTGATGAACCTCGGCAACGCGACCGGACACCCGAGCTTTGTGATGAGTACCTCGTTTGCCAACCAGGTTCTCGCCCAAATCGAGCTCTACCAGTTCCCCGACGCCTACCCCATTGGGGTGCACATGCTGCCGAAGAAACTCGACGAGAAGGTCGCCAGACTCCACCTCGACGCCCTCGGTGTGGAACTGACGGAACTCTCCGACGAGCAGGCGTCCTACATCGGTGTCGCCAAAGAAGGCCCCTACAAGGTCGAGCACTACCGCTACTAACCGTTATCCCCCGGGAAACCGGGGGATAACCGGTGTAGGCTCATGCTCCATTAGATCGAGTCCCAGTGGCGGGAGGTGAGTGACGTGGCGAACATTTTGGTCGTCGACGACGATCTCGCCCTGTCGGAGATGATTTCGATCATGCTCCGCGGCGAAGGCTTCGACACGGTACTCGCCTCGGACGGCCCCGCGGCCCTCGATCATTTGGCCGCTGGCACCCCCGATTTGGTGCTGCTCGATGTGATGTTGCCCGGGATGAACGGCGTCGACGTGTGTCAGAAAATCCGGGAAATGAGTGGCATCCCGATCATCATGCTGACCGCGAAATCGGATTCGGCTGACGTGGTGCGGGGGTTGGAATCGGGAGCGGACGACTACGTCGTGAAACCGTTTAACCCCAAAGAGTTGGTGGCTCGGATCCGCACCAGGCTCCGCCCCACGCAGGAGACCCACCACACCGAAATTCGCATCGCCGATGTCCTCATCGACGTGCCCGCCCACGAAGTGCGCCGCGACGGCCAACGGGTGAACCTCACCCCGCTGGAGTTTCAGCTGCTACTGACCCTGGCGCTCAAACCCCAACAGGTGTTCACCCGCGAAGCCCTGCTGGAAGAAGTGTGGGGGTATCGCTATAAGGCGGATACCCGGTTGGTGAACGTCCACGTCCAGAGGCTTCGCTCCAAAATAGAGTCTGATCCGGACCACCCGGTTGTCATCGAGACCGTGCGCGGTGTGGGCTACCGTTCGGGAGAGCTCCAGAGCGCTGAAGGGTTGAGCCAGGCCGAATGATGTGGGCCAGCCTTCGTTGGCTACGCCGAGTGTTGGCCAGTCCCTTTCGGCTCTGGCGGGTATCGCTACTGACTCGCACGGTGGTCGTCGCCGGCCTACTCTCCGGTGGTGCGGTCACCGTCATCGGCGGCTACATGTCATTGACCATTCAAGACAGCCTGTTCGAGTCACGCCGCGATCAAATCGTGGTGGAAAGTGTGCGCACCGGCGCTCAAGTCCAATCGCTTTTTGATAATTCGGTCACCCAGGCGGGAACGATCGACGTGGAAACCGCGAACTCCTCGGCGCAAACGGCGATTCGCACCACACAGTCTTCGCCCGGAGCGGGCGGCTTCGCCATTTTGCGCACACCGGGGCAAATTACCGACCAAACGATGACCTCCACGTCGACCGCGGGGCTCGATATTTCGGTGGTCTCCAGTCAAATTCGCCAAGCCGTGGTGCAAAACCCCGGCCAGGTGCACTACCAATCGGGCTCGCTCCAGGGGGATACGGGGCTGATTCCGGCGCTGGTCACCGGTTCGGTGATTCAGGTGCCAAGCGCCGGGCAATACGAGCTCTACATGGTCTACGACCTCTCCGGGGTGCAGTCGACGCTCACCCTGGTCCAGCAAACCCTGATCGCCGGTTCCATCCTGCTCGTCGTGATCATCACCGCGGTGACCTGGTTGGTGGTGCGCTTGGCGATCGGGCCGGTTCGATTGGCCGCGAGAACGGCAGAGCGCCTCGCGGAAGGGTATTTGGAGGATCGTATTCACGAGCGCGGTGAAGACGTCATCGCCACCCTCGCCCGGTCGTTTAACAAAATGGCCGACAGTATGCAGTCCCAAATTGTTCGACTGGCGAAGCTCTCCCAGCTCCAACAGCACTTTGTCTCCGACGTGTCCCACGAGCTGCGCACACCGCTGACCACCATTCGGTTGGCCGCCGATGTCCTCCACGACAAAAGGAACGACTGGGAGCCCGAGTCCCAGCGCAGTATCGAACTACTGGTCGCCCAAATCGAACGCTTTGAACTGATGCTCACCGACCTGTTAGAAATCAGTCGATACGACGCCGGAGCGGTCACACTCGATCGCGACCGAGTGAACCTGGTCGAACTGCTAGAGGACTGCCTCGAACAGTTGGCGCCGATCGCCACTCAGCGCGGGTCGTCGCTCGTGCTGGAAGTCCTCGGTGGCTACGGCGAAGTCGAAGCAGACTCGAGGCGGTTGCGTCGCGTTCTCCTGAATTTTGTCGGCAACGCGATCGATCACGGTGAAGGCAAGCCCATTGTCGCGTTTGTCGACTCCGATCAGGACTCCGTGGCGGTCGCGGTGCGCGACTGGGGTGTGGGAATGGACCAGGAGGAGGCTGCGCGCGTCTTCGATCGTTTTTGGCGCGCCGATCCCTCGAGGCAGCGAAGCACAGGGGGGACCGGCTTGGGTCTGGCGATCGCGCAGGAAGACGCGATTGCCCACGGCGGCTTCATCGATGTCTGGTCGGTGCCGGGCGAGGGCAGCTGTTTTCGGGTCACCCTGCCGCGCCGGGTGGGCCAGGTGGTCGAGCGCTCGCCCTTGCCACTGCCCCCGGAGAGTGACCACCTCGATGTGAGTCCAGACCACGACGAGTCCACCAGGGCTGCGGAGGTGACGCCGTGAGGGCGCGCGGTGGTCTGTGGCGGATCCAGGCGATGCTGCTCGGGCTGGTCTTTGTGATTTCCGGGTGCACGCAAATACCCTCGTCGGGCGATGTCCAGGCGGTCGATCCGCAGAGCGTGGTGAGCGAAGACGATGTCGATTTTCTCCCTCCGGGTCCCTCCACGGGCGCAAGCCCCGAGGACATTCTGGAGGGCTTCGTGGCGGCCGGCGCCGCCGCGCAGAATAACTACCGGGTGGCCAGGAGCTTCCTCACCGAGGATTTCGCGGATCGCTGGAACCCCAATCAGTCGGCTCTGATTCGCGAGGGCGAATCGCGCATCATCGACCAGGGTGGGGCGAGCCTGGTTTATGAAGCGCAAATCATTGCCAGCGTTGACGACTCTGGTCGTTACGAAGCGGCCGCGTCACCGACCACTCAGACTTTGGAGTTCGAGCTCGAGGAGCAGGCGGGTCAGTGGCGCATCTCCCAAGCCCCCGACGGGATCATCCTCACCGATACGTCGTTTGGCGAAGCGTTCGAGAGCTACCCGCTCTATTACTACTCGGCGGACTACCGCGAGTTGGTTCCCGATCTGCGCTGGTTTGCCTCGAGAGGCGATGTCCTGAGCAAAGTCGTGCGTGGGCTCTTTCAGGAGCCCTCCTACTGGTTGGCGGGCGGGGTGACGGCCTCCGCGTTTCCCTCGGGGACCCAGTTGGTCCTCTCCCCGGTTCCGGTCGTGGACGGTCAAGCCCAAGTCGACGTCAACGAGGCGGTCGTGGACGCCAACGCCACCCAGCGCGAGCGCATGCTCTTTCAGCTGAGCACAACGCTGTCACAAATTTCGGGCGTCTCCGACGCGATCATCACCTACAACCAGACACCGGTGCGCATCATCACCACCGATGAGAACCAGCCTGTCCTCACCTCCGGTCGCGACCCGAGAAGCCTCGTCGTGCGGGGCCTCGACTTTGGCTACCTGCAAGCGGGTCGAATCGACAGCATCGAAGGGCTGGAGCGGACCATTGTGACGCTTCGACCCGAAGAGGTGTTTTTCAATCAATCCCTCCAGCACGCCGCGGTGTTGGGTGAGGCGGGGGTGTGGCGGGTCACCGAAAGCGGGGTGGCTGATGACCCGTGGGATGTGCGCGAGGAGCTCATCCGCCCCTTCATCGACTCCTGCGGGTATACCTGGTCGATGACGAGCACCCCCGGTGAGGACGCCCTGCGGGTCTTTCCTCGGGTAGTGGTCGACCCGGAGAGTAACGCCATCGCCCTTCCGGTGGACCTGCCGGTGGAATCTTCCGTGGTCACGATGGAAATCGCCCGCGACAACACCCGCGTATTGTTCCTGGTCCAAACCGACCAGGGGGTTCGCGTCCTCCTGGCGGGAATTCAGCGCGGGCCAGACTGCGAACCCTTGGGCCTCGGTGAATTTGTCGAACTGACCCCGCTCGCCAATACCGCGGTCGACGCCGCCTTTGTCGATGACACCACGGTGGCGATTGTGACCCGCGAGGGCGAAGCCGGCGAAGTGGTCATCCAAGACGTCAACGGCCAGGTGAGCCTGGCCGGTCGCCCCAGTGCACCACAGACCCTGGTCGCCGGAGTGGGCGGGGTATCGGGTCTTCGTCTACTGACCGACCAGGGCACCATTTTGCAGCCCCGCGGTAATGGCTGGCAGTCCACCGGCGAGCGAGCCAACGTGTTGGCCACGCAGCGCTAACGAACCCACACACCCGCACTGTCCACAGCCGCGCTCGCCAGACGGCTTCGCGCAGAAGAAGGACTCGGGCAGAAAGCCCGCAGGGCCTTATCGATACTGCACCGATGGACTCACGAGCAATTATTCGAGCGGTCATCAACCTGTTACTGCCCGTGTCCTGTGTGGGCTGTGGTGAGCCCGACACGCAGTGGTGCCCGCACTGCCAGGCGACCCCCACCCGCCACCACCAACCCACGTTGGCGTGGCGAGAAGCACTCTGGGGTATCCCGGTGTGGGCGGCGGTCGACCATTCCGGTATCTGGCAGCGCAGCATCGTCTCCTTCAAAGACCGCGGTGCGCACCGGATGTCTGGACCCTTTGGAGTCCTGATGGCTGGGTTACTGGAGAGACTCGCTCTGCCCGCCAAACAGGTCGTCCTGCTCGTTCCCGTTCCCTCGTCCCTCGGCGGATGGATTGCCCGGGGCACGAAGCCGACGCTGGCGCTCGCCGAAGCCACCCTCCGGGCGGTGTTGACCACACCGTCGACCACACCCCAGTACTCGATGGCGCAGAGCGCACTGCCCCGCGGTCGCCTTGCTCACTTCGGGGGAGGGTTTGCGGTGCGGCAGGGGCTTCGCCGGGCCAGAGGCGGAGTGCCCCTCGGTCAGTGGCTGTCCCCACCGCACCGACGGAGGCGTCGAACCAGGAGTGCGCGTTTAGCACAACCGTCACGTTTTGTCGCACGCTCGTGGCTTCGCGGCCACCCCGTCATCCTGATCGACGATGTCCTCACCACGGGAGTCACGCTGGAGCACGCCGCGGCGGCGGTGCAGCGGGCGGGGGGAGTGGTGGTGGGTGCCCTGGTGCTCTCGGCGCGTTCTGGCTAACACTCTTCGGTGCCGGGCAAAAAAGTTGAGGACTACGCTGTGGGACTACGGCATCTGCGGGATACCGCACATGAGAAAAATCTGGAGGTCGCTATGGACATCACTCTTCTCGCCCACGACATTGCTATTCCCGATCGTTTCCGCGACTACGTCAACGAAAAATCTGACCGGGTGCTGGCTCTTGCGGAAAATGCCATGACGTTTCAGGTGAAACTCAACCGCGAAAACTCCAGCCGGCAGGGCCCCTCAGAAGACATCGTCGAATTGACCGTGATCGGAAAAGGTCCCGTCATTCGCGCCGAGGCGCGAAATGCCGACAAATACGCCGCCTTCGACGAAGCCGTCGACCATTTGGTGCGCCGGCTGCGCCGGGCCAAAGAACGCCGCGAGCCCCAACACGGTAAACACCGCTCGAAGTCGATGGGTGAAGTCAGTGCCGAGTCGTTTGCCGATATCGACATCACTCCGGCGAGTGTGGAAGTCATTCGCCGCGTCGAGACGGGGACCATTCCCACCCTCAGCGAAGAGGATTTGGCCGCAGCGGAGGATTCCGACAGCCCGGTGATGATTCGCAAGAAGCTGTTCCCGGCGGAGGCGATGAGCGCCGAAGAAGCCGTGGACAAGATGGAACTGGTCGGCCACGACTTCTTTCTCTTCATCGATACCGACACGAAGCGACCGAGTGTCGTCTATCGACGCAAAGGCTGGCAGTACGGCGTGATTGCTCTGGAAGAGAGTTAAGCGCTGGTTGGTAGCATGAGGCAGTAATCTTCACAACCTCGGTAAGGGGCGAGATAGTTCGTGGCTAATCCATTTGAGCGCGTATTGCGCATCGGCGAGGGTCGAATCCTCCGCCATCTCCACCAGGCAGTAAAAGCCGTCAACCACCTTGAGGACGACTTCCAGTCCTTGAGCGATGAGGAATTGAAGGACGAGACCAACGACCTGCGTGAGCGCTACGCCGCGGGGGAAACGCTCGACGACCTGCTTCCGGAGGCTTTCGCGGCCGTTCGGGAGGCCGCCAAGCGCACGATCGGTCTTCGACACTTTGACGTGCAAATTATGGGCGCCACCGCCCTCCACCGCGGCAATATCGCCGAGATGAAAACCGGTGAGGGAAAAACCTTGGTGGCCACGCTGGCCGCGTATTTGAATGCTCTGCCCGCCCGCGGTGTGCACGTGGTGACGGTCAATGACTATCTGGCGAAATACCAGTCTGAACTGATGGGCCGGGTGTTCCGGGCGCTGGGAATGTCGACCGGCTGTGTGCTCTCCGGTCAAACCCCGGAAGAGCGTCGACTCCAGTACCAGTCGGACATTACCTACGGCACGAACAACGAGTTTGGTTTCGACTACCTGCGCGACAACATGGCCCTGGCGAAAGCTGACCGCGTCCAACGCGGTCACTTCTTCGCCATTGTCGATGAAGTCGACTCCATTTTGATCGATGAGGCGAGGACGCCGCTGATCATTTCGGGTCCCGCCTCGGGGGAGGCAAACCGCTGGTTTGCGGAGTTTGCGAAAATCGCTGAGCGATTAGTCCCCGAAGAGGACTTCGAAATCGACGAGAAGAAGCGCACCGTCGGTGTGTTGGAGTCGGGAATCGAAAAAGTCGAAGACTACCTGGGTATCGACAACCTCTACGAGTCGGCCAATACCCCGCTGATTTCGTTTTTGAATAACGCCATTAAAGCGCGCGCCCTGTTCAAGCGCGATAAGGACTATGTCGTCATTAACGGTGAAGTGCTCATCGTCGATGAGCACACCGGGCGTATTCTGGCCGGCCGCCGCTACAACGAGGGCATCCACCAGGCCATTGAGGCGAAAGAGGGTGTGGCCATTAAGGCCGAAAACCAGACCCTGGCGACGATTACCCTGCAGAACTACTTCCGGTTGTATAAGAAAATTTCCGGTATGACCGGTACCGCGCAGACCGAAGCGGGCGAGTTTATGAGCACCTACTCGCTGGGTGTGGTCCCCATCCCGACCAATAAGCCCATGATTCGAATGGACCAGTCGGATCTGATCTACCGCGACGAAGACGCCAAGTTCCGTCAGGTCGCCCGCGACATCACCGAGCGCCACCAGAAGGGCCAGCCCGTGTTGGTGGGAACGACCAGCGTGGAAAAGTCGGAGCGCATTTCCCAAATGCTCGCGAAAGCGGGTGTGAAACACGAAGTGTTGAACGCGAAAAACCACGCCCGTGAGGCGTCGATTATCGCCCAAGCGGGGCGCTTCGGTGCCGTCACCGTGGCGACCAATATGGCCGGTCGTGGAACCGACGTCATGTTGGGCGGAAACGCGGAATTCTTGGCCGTCCAGCAGATGACGGAAAAAGGTCTGAGCCCGGTCGAGACCCCTGAAGAGTATGAGGCGGCCTGGGACGAGGTGTTTGCCAGCGTGCAGGCTGGCTGCGAGGCAGAGGGCGAAAAAGTTCGCGCCGTGGGCGGTTTGTACGTCTTGGGCACAGAGCGCCACGAGTCGCGCCGGATCGATAACCAGTTACGTGGTCGCTCGGGTCGACAGGGCGACCCGGGTGAGTCCCGCTTCTACCTGTCACTCCAAGACGACCTGATGCGCCTGTTCAATGCCGGTGCCGCCCAGTCGTTGATGGCGAGGACGAGCGATAACGACGAGGACCTCGCCATCGAATCCAAAGTCGTCTCTCGTGCCATCCAGTCCGCTCAGTCGCAGGTGGAAGCCAGGAACGCTGACGTACGCAAAAACGTCCTCAAATATGACGACGTGCTGAACCGCCAGCGCCAAGCGATTTATGAGGACCGGCGACAAATTCTCGAAGGCGATGACATTTCCGACCAGGTCAACACATTCGTCGAAAAGACGGTTACCACGGTCATCGCGGAGAAGCTCGGCAGCGTCGCCCCGGAAGACTGGGACCTTGAGGCGCTGTGGACCGAGCTGAAGACCCTCTATCCGGTGGGCATCACCATCGATGAACTCGTCGAAGAGCTCGGTAGTCGAGCAACCGTTGAGGACGTCACCAAAGAAATCCTCTCCGACTGCCAGATTGCCTACCGCAACCGCGAGGAAGCCCTGGGCTCCACGGTGATGCGGGAGCTGGAGCGTCGAGTGGTGTTGAGTGTGGTGGATCGTCGTTGGCGTGACCACCTCTACGAGATGGATTATCTAAAAGACGGCATCGGCCTTCGGGCGATGGCCCAGCGTGACCCGCTGGTGGAATACCAGCGCGAAGGCTTCTCACTGTTCCAGTCGATGATGGGCCAGATCCGCGAAGACACCACCGGTTACGTGTTCAACCTGGAGGTGCAAATCCAGCAACCCACCGCCCAGGTGGGCCCCATCGTCTCCGCTAAGGGACTGATGGACCAGGCGCCGCAACAAAACCTCAGCTACACGGCCCCCACCGCCGACGGTGATGTCGAGGTGAGAAACCAGTCCGGTCAAGTGGTCCAAACCCCTCAAGCGGCCCAAGCTCCGGCGGTGAGTCAGACCTTCCAGGGGCAACCGGGCGTTCAAGTGGGCGCCCCAGCGGCTCGCCAGACGGCCCCGGCCCCACCGCCGGGCACCGCGACTCGTGGCACCTTCGGCCAGCAATCGGGTGGCCAACAGGGCCAGCAGTCCTCAGCGAATAGAGCCCAGCGCCGCGCCGCGAAGCGGCGCAAGAAGTAGTCGCCACTTCCCGTTCAGAGCATGCTGAACGAGGTCGCTCGCCAGCGGTAGTCGATCCCTTCTAGTCGGAGGGCGACAGCGCGGACTCGGGCGGGGCCGCGCACGATCACGGAGGCTTCGACCACGCCGTCTCGAGGGGTGCTGACGATGGCGTTGCCGATACTGAACTGGGGTCTGTTGGGGTGTGAGCGCTGGGGGTTGTGGCCCACGGACACCCGCTGTGCTCTGCTGGCGACGGCCCGGTAGACGTCTTCGGTGACCCACCGGGAAAACTGTGCGGGCTCGCGCAGCCCGTAGACGCATTCGATAATTCCCGCGACAAGACGCAGAGCGAAATCTCTGGGGTCGGGCAGGTCGAGTGAGGATGTGGGCTGGGGGCCAAATGCTTCCGAGTTTTCTACCTGTCGGTAGCGGCGAAAGTCGAGTGTGTCGGCTGGGTCCCAGGCGACGTATCCCTGCGGTGTGCTGGTGTTGTGTGGCATTGCGTCGTCCTTACTGGGGCGCCTGCCCCGGGTTGGAGGATTGGCTGGGTGAGGGTCACCGTAGCCAGGTGGGGGGACGTATCAGGGAGCGTGGCGCAAAAATGTGGATAAGTCGAGAAAAAAATCGTGTCAACTTTTTATCTTTTTCTTGTGAGCCCCGACAACATCAGTTCTGAACCCGAGAAATATTCCTACGATGACTCGGCCCTGTGGTCGTTGGACGCGACGCTGGCCCCGGCGCAGCGAGGTACCACCAGGCCCCACACTCTGGCGCAGAGATTGGCGGCTCATCGAGTACGCGGTGAATCTGTGGAAATCGAGCTGGTCGGTGCGCTGCGGTGGAGAGTCTCGCTGCGCGCGGTCGGGACCACGTGGTGTTCCGGGGAGACCAGCGGCGCTGATCCGCGAGGGGTCATGGTGAGCTACCGAGCGCTCACGGCCGTGCGGGGTCTGTGGTCGCCAGAGTTGGTCGACGCCCCGGTGGCCGACACCCGCGTGGTTGGGGTGTCGATGTTCCAGGCCGCCGCCCAGAGCATTCGGCAAAATCCTCGGGTCGCTCTGGGTGCAGGCGGTAGCCAACACGTCGGCGTCGTGGAACACCTCGGCGAGGACTACCTCGAGTTAGTTCCCCGGCGCGGACTGGGACCAGCCACGGGGAGACCTCCGGGGTTCACTGTTTCTGGCCAGGGGTATTCCTCGCCGCAGAGTCTCGTGATTCCCCTCGCGAGTGTGGATTACCTGCGCTGGTTAGAGCCTGGGGATAGTTTCTGATGCCACCCGGCGCAGCTCGGCACCCTGGAGCCTGGAGCAAAGACAACAACCACGCAGTCGTGAGGGCAGAGGAGGGTAGCGAGCGGTGAGTACACACGTGCGGCGCGGGCGAGTAATCCGATTGGTCGTCGGCCTGGGTATCGTCGGAATTTCTGTGGGTGGGGTCTGGTGGGTGGTCGGTAGCGTCAATACCTTGGAGCCCTACCTGATCACCACCCAAGAGGTCAGCCCAGGCCAGCCACTGACTGACGTGGTCACCCAGACGGTCTATTTGGCCACACCTTCAGGCAACCCGGGCCTTCTCACGCCCGAGGCCATCGAGCAGGATGGCGGCCTGGTCGCCGGCATGAGCCTCTCCGGGGGAAGCCTGCTGCTCGAGAGTTACTTTCTGGAACCAGAGCCGACCGACCAGAGTGCCTTTAGTGTGCAGGTGAACGGTGGGGGTGCCGGTTGGCTCACTGCCGGCCATTACGTCGATGTCTGGATTAGCGCCCCCCGAGAAAACCAGCAATACGCCATCCCGGCGGTCGCGGCCCCAGCGGCCCGGATTGTGGCCATCCGAGCAGAAGAAGGGTTTGCGGCAAACCCCGAACTGGTGCGAGTGGACTTGGCGGTAGGCAGCCGGGACCTACCCGCACTCATACACGCACAGGCGAACGATTTCGACATACAACTCAGTCCCACTGTGGACCCTCGCTTTGTCCCACCCGGAGCGAACTAGTGCGTACCGGTTTTGTACTCGACGATGCCCACTGGCTGGTCGTCCAGCAGGGACTCCCGGCGGGTGTGGTCGACACCCAATGGGTGAGCTCCGATGCGAGGGAAGCGAGCGAGTTTGTCGCCGTGGGCGGACTCGACCTTGTGGTGGCAGAAGCCAGTGACACCCTGCTGACCCAGGAGCTGGTTCAAGTAGCCGATCAGCAGGGCATCATGCTGGCGGCCCTCATCACTCGCCCCGGCGCAGAGCAGTGGGCCGACCAGCGCGGGGTGGGCCACCGGCTCTACCAACCAGAAGACCTCGTGGCTTTGGTGACCGGTCAGAGTCCCACACCAGAAAGCGGGGCGAACGGCTCACCGCTTCCACCCGATGCGCTTCCACCCGATGCGCTTTCACCCAATGCGCTTGCCGAGGCCTCTGGTCCGTCCCGGCTCGGTACGCTCAGGGTTTTTTGGGGCCCACACGGTGCACCCGGGGTGAGCACCCTGTGTGTGAGTACGGCCAGTGTGTTGGCCAGGCAGGGACTTCGCGTCTGCGTCGTTGACGCCGATGCTCGCGGGGGAGTGATTTCCACAGCCCTCGGAGTCCTCGACCCGATACCCGGTTTTCTCGCGGCGATTCGGTTGGCCGGAAAAGGCGAGCTGAACCAGCGACACGTGGAGCGACTCGTCTCCCGCTACCTGTCCCCTCCCACCGAATTTGCCATTCTGACCGGCGCCCCCCGAGCGCTATTACCCGGCGAGGTGCCCCGAGATTCACTGGATGCCCTTCTCGCACTCTTGCGGGAGCTCTTCGACGTGGTCCTGGTCGATACCGGAAGCGATGTCCCCCTGCGCGGCGAAGATCGCCCCAGCGCCGGGGCGGAAATTACTGCTCACCTGTTACAGCGAGCAGACGACATCGTCGCCGTGTGTGGGGTGAGTCCCGCGGGAGTAGCTCGCTGTGCCCGCGCCATGCCGGAATTGGAGGCACAGGCGTCTGGCACACCCGTTCGGGTGTGGCTAAACGGTGTCGATACTTCCCGGCGCGCGGCAGGGGATGAGGCGATGTTGCGCGAGGCGCTCTGGCGCTTTGCGGGCCTCGATGATTACGCCTCGCTACCGCGAGACACGCCACTGTGTGTCGATTCTGAGCGCCGGGCGCTAAGCCCCATCGACGTTAACCCCCAGTCGGGCTTTGCCCACGCCCTGCGTCACGAGTTGGCGGGTTTTGTCGAGGCTCTTGATTCCGGGCATCCCGATTCTGGGCATCTCGATTCCGCGCATCCCACCCGCCCGCTGGAGACGAAGCCGGTTGGCTCGAGAGTAAATAGTGGCCGTCCGATGCCTCCAGTGGGCGCTTCCGACACCCCACGGCGCACCGCCGCCCAGGGTCACTCCGCCCCCGCCCCCACAGGATTTTTTTCCTCGCGGGTGGCCAGGCTTCGTCGGCGTTGGCTGGAGCTCACCGCGTTACGCTAAGAGATATGGCCCTTGCTCGCGATAAGCGCTTCGCCCAGTCGACCCTGGGTGAAGCAGACTACGCCTGGCTTCACCAGGTCGTCAGCGAAGGCCAGCTCCTCGCCGATCTCGCTTTCGCCGACATCGTCTTCTGGGTTCCCAATGCCGAGGGCGATTTCGAAGCGGTCGCCCACCAGCGTCCCTCCTCCTCGGCGACCCTGTTTTACCGAGATGTCGTGGGGAGTGCGCCGAGGGCTGAGTGGAAAGAACTCATCGACAAGGCGCACCAGACGGCGACAATCGTCGACTCGAGTGCACCCGACTGGTATGAAAATACTCCCGCTCGCCTCCGCGCTGTGCCGGTGGGCAGGCGGGGCGCTCCCGGACGAGGCGTATTGCCGCGGGATGCCGGTGAACACGCAGGCCAACCGGTGGCGGTGCTCACCCGGCACTCCAATTTGAGCGAATCGCGAATGCCTTCACGGCTCGAGCTCACCTTCAACGAGTGCGCCAACGACCTCTTTCGGATGTTGGCAGAGGGTCAGTTTCCGGACCCGGATGGCCCCTCGCCGCCCGCGCGGGGAGCTCCGCGGGCCTCCGATGGGCTCATTCGCCTGGATATGACCGGTCGAGTGACCTTTGCCAGCCCCAATGCGCTCTCCGCCTTTAGCCGCTTGGGCTACGACAAGGAGCTCGAGGGGGGAGTACTGGCTGAAGCGACGACGTCGCTTCTCACCGGGACGCTCATCGTCGACGAGTCTCTGCCGTTGGTGGTCAGCGGCCGCGCGCCCTGGCGAAGTGAAATCGAATCCAGCGGGGTGACCGTCAGCCTCCGCGCTATTCCGCTGAAGTCCTCGGGTGAGCGCATCGGGGCGGTGGTGCTGTGTCGGGACGTCACAACCCTTCGTCGTCAAGAGCGTGAACTGATCACGAAGGATGCGACCATTCGAGAAATTCACCACCGGGTGAAGAACAACTTGCAAACGGTCGCCTCACTGCTTCGCATCCAGTCGCGTCGCGCGGTCGACGATAAAGCCAAAGACGCGCTGAACCAGGCGATGCGGCGAGTGGCCGCAATCGCCGTCGTCCACGACACCCTCTCCGAAGGGCTCAGCCAGAATGTCGACTTCGACACCGTATTCGACCGGGTGTCGAGCCTGGCCGCCGAGGTGGCCTCGGGGACAAACCCGGTGGTCAAACCCGCCTTTTCGGGCAGTTTTGGCATTTTGCCGAGTGAATATGCCACCCCGTTAGCCCTCGCGCTCACCGAATTGGTCACTAACGCCGTCGAACACGGCGTCAAAGGTCAGGTCGGTGGTGTGGTGCACATCACCGCAGAACGCGGATCTGAACGACTGCGGGTGGTCGTGCGCGATAACGGCAGTGGCCTACCAGACGGTGTGGTCGGCGAGGGCCTCGGAACCCAAATCGTGCGCACGCTCGTCGAGGGTGAACTAAGCGGCACTATTTCCTGGCACACCACTCAGGGCGAGGCCACCGAAGTGGTCATCGATGTGCCCCTGCAGTATCTGCAAGAAAAGCCCGTCACCCAAGCCGTTCCCACGGTGTAGGACTACTCGCTCGCGAGTAGTCCTTTATGGAGGGTATGTAGCGACGGGCGCTGTTAGGACGCGCGGCGTGCGCGTGCAGCGCGACGCTTCAGGGCGCGGCGCTCATCTTCGCTGAGTCCGCCCCAGACGCCAGAATCCTGATTGGTATCCAGTGCGTACTGCAGGCAGTATTCGGTGACGGGACACGTCGAGCACACCGCTTTGGCGCGATCGATCTGCTCAACGGCAGGTCCGGTGTTGCCAACGGGGAAAAACAGTTCCGGGTCGACGGTCAGGCAGGCAGCTCGGTCACGCCAGTCCATGGGGTTGCTCCTTGTGTTGTCTGGGATTCGCCGTTCGAATCCGGGGTGTCTCGCGGCTTCGGAGTGGGTGCCAGATTTGTTCGCGTTCAGACCCACAGTCCGCCCACTCCGGTGTGAACGTCGCGAAGACTAGGGTTTAGACTGACACACTCCGGGGCTTCAATCAAGAGTTGAAGGATAAAAGATTTGGCGAAATCAGAAAATTCCCAGACTCCATTAAGGGTCTTGGTGGGAATTTCCGGCCTCGAAACCGTGGCCCTCGCGGTGGCTGCCGGTGTTCTCATACTGGGGCTGATCAGTGGTGGTCCCGATTCTTACGCCTCCGCCATATTCCTCACGCTCATCGTGGTCGGATTTGCTGTGGGCTTGGCCGCGGTGACCATTGGCCTGTGGCGAGGCTCCACGGCGGCGAGAAGTGCGTCACTGGTGTGGCAGGTACTCCAAATGGGCGTCGGGCTCGCCAGCGACAGCGGGGAATTTGGTATTCCCCTGGTGGCGCTCGGCTTCGCCGTCCCCGCGGTCACCGTCATTGTGCTGATTCTGTTCAATCCCACCGTGCGAGAACACTTCAGCCACGGCGACGCGGTTTAGGACACCGCCGTAAGCGCAACGGCCGCTAGGCGTCGATACCGAGCTTCTTACGCAAACTCGCGACGTGCCCGGTCGCCTTCACGTTGTAGAGGGCGTGTTCGAGCGTGCCCTGTTCGTCGATGACAAACGTCGAGCGGAGCACCCCGGTGACCTTTTTGCCATACATCGACTTTTCGCCGTAGGCGCCATAGGCGTTGTGAACTGCGAGCTCGGGGTCGCTCAGAAGCGGGAAGCCCAAGTGCTCTTCATCAGCAAACTTCTGCAGCTTGGGGAGGTCATCTTTCGAGACCCCCAGCACGTGGTAGCCCTCTGCTTGGAGCGAAGCCATATTGTCGCGGAAGTCACACGCCTGAGTGGTGCAACCCGGCGTCGATGCGGCCGGGTAGAAGTAGAGGATTACCTTTTTGCCCGAAAAGTCTGAGAGGGAAACGGTGTTGCCGTCCTTATCGGGTGCCGAGAAGGCGGGGGCGGAATCGCCGGCGGCAAGTTGTGTCGACATGGGACCTCCAGGAAAAGAGTGGGTGGGGTTCAAAAACAGCGTGTGACTTCACTTTACGGTAGGTCGCGCACCTGGAGGTCTGCCGAAACTGAGCCTCGGCGCTCGCTGCCCGCACCACCGAGTGACGGTGCGAATGGGTGTGCCCGCGGTTGTGTCACCACATCCTCCAGTGCCCGTTGGAACCAGTGGGAGTGGGGTGCGAGGTGAAGCCTAGGCTCGCCCATGCCCTCTCTGCGGCGGGATGTGGGGGTGCTAGGCTTATCAACCGGTTCGGGTGACGGGCCAGAGCACCTCTAGCTCAATTGGCAGAGCAACTGACTCTTAATCAGTGGGTTCCGGGTTCGAGTCCCGGGGGGTGTACAACACGGGTTCTGTCTGTTCAGTCGCCCGCGGTGGCTTCGTCCGAATGACCGGGCCATCCACGCTAAGGCCCAATCGTGTCCGGCGAGGCGTGTTAGTTCTTGGCGGCTCGTTTCTGGATCGGTGCGCCCTCGTAGGGACTTGTACGAATCAAGGACGTGTGGTCAAAGCCGGCGGGGCAGCCCGTCGTGACGACTTCAAAGAACATCGAGCGCCCCGGGTATCCACCGTCTGGTTCGAAGTACTCGGCGTAGCATTCGCGACTGCAGGAAAAGATTGACGCGGGGCCGGAGTAAGAAGATATCGACCCATCAGAGTCGATGAGATCGGTGCGGGCCAACTCTCCCTCCATCACGTAGCAGACGGTCTCGCCGTAGACCGGGGACGAGTACGAGCGCACGTCTAGGGCCAGCTTGGCGCCCACGATGTCGTTGCCGGCCGAATCTACTCGCATCTCGAAGCTGTCCCTCGAGGTCTTGTGAACCTGATCGGTGAAGCAATTGAGAATGTCGTGAAGACCATCGCGCTGAACGTTATAAAAGTATGTGCCGTTGTCATCAGACATCCCCCGACAGTCATCTAGCTCAGCCTCTACGCTGTTGCTCTGCGCAAACCAACCGAGGGCCAAAATGGGGTTTGCATCGTTGGCAATACCGATCGGGCGTTTTTCTCGTTCGATATGCTCTTCGCCGAGCTCCTCAATGAGACAGTTCGGCGCTACGTGGTAGTGGTAATCGTCACCCCGGCCAGCATGCCCACCGCACACGTCTAGTTCCCCCATCTCCTGCGTATGGGTCCGCGCTTCAGCTTGCGTCCATGGGCTAAACAGCGGTACGCCATCCACCGCAACACCAATCGGGCCTGGTATGGGGGTGGTGGGTTCCGGCGCCGGTGTCGTGGTGAGCGGAATAGTCAGCGTGTAGTCGTGTGGCCTCGCGTACTGCTGGTTGGTCGCGGTAATGCCCACCATCAGAGTGGCCGAAGGGCTCGGCAATCCGGTAGACCGAAACGTGGCGACGCCACCAGAACAGTTGAGATTAGTGACCTGCTCGGTGAAGTTTTTCTCGTCACAGAAGTCAGCATTGATGCCTCCCGACGACTGCCCTTGTGCCGCTGGAGATTCCTCAGCTGAGCGGGCGGTGTCATCGACCTCGGGTTGCTCCGGCGCGGTCGCACACCCGGCAATTACAAGGCCTGCGGCACTGAGAAGGAGGCTCAGACGCACGAAAGTGGACGGGAGAGACATTATGAGGAGCCCTTTCGTGGAGGTGGAGTTGCGCTCAACGTACTACCCATTCACCGGCCGCGGCGGGCGGTGAACTTTTTCTTTTTCCTTGGCCGACTTCACCACGCATCGCGTGCCGGGATTAAGACGCTTGGGGGAAATTCGATACGACCCGGAGTCAAACGAGCGGCAGGGCAATCTGTACGACTAAATCTCGGGTCATAGCAAAGCGCCGGTTTTGTTATTAAATGGGCTTTATGTAAAACTTAAATAGTGAATAACTTCCGTGTAATGGCTCTCGTCTTGATTGGCCTTTTCGTCGGGGCCCTGTCGGTTGTCGCGCCAGAGTCTCCGGA